>JAAYAQ010000617.1 GCA_012719295.1 Candidatus Hydrogenedentota bacterium
ACACGGTACGGTCGGCGGCCGTTTCCGGCCGCCGACCTTGGATAACTCGGAAGGAGAGGAACGATGAAACGCATCATGTGTGCCGCGATGGCGGCGGGATTGGTTGTTGTCCCCGTTCTGGCAGGTGGCGCGGCGCATGCGCAGGACTTTACGGAAGGGTGGATCAATCTGTTCGACGGGGAGACGCTCTTCGGGCTGCAACCTCTCGGGGACACGACATGGGAAGCGGGCGGCGGTGCGCTGTCGTGCACGGGCGGGATCGGCGGCTGGATTGCGACGACGGGCCAGTGGGGCGATTTTGAACTGACGCTGAAGGTTCGCGTGGCCGCGAAGCAGACCACGGCGGTCGTGGTGCGGGCGCCGCTCTCGGGCCATTTCTCGGAGAACGGGAGCGTGGTGATTCCGATCGTGGGTCCCGAATCGGGAAATGACTGGCAGGAGGTCGCCATTACCGCCGAGGGGAACACGGTCAGCGCGAAGGTGAACGGCCAGGACGTGGCCGTTGCCGCGCCGGGGAACGCCGTGGGGCATATCGGGATTCTGTACCAGGGGGCGCAAGTCGAGGCGAGCGCGATCAAACTGCGCCCGCTCGCAATGGCCGCGATCTTTAACGGGACGGATCTGACGGGCTGGAACATCATTCCGGAGCGCAAATCGGTATTCACGGTGGAAGACGGCGCGATCCGCATCAAGAACGGCAACGGGCAGATCGAGACGGACGGCCTGTATCAGAATTTCGTGTTGCAGCTCGAGATCTTCTCGAACGGGGATCACTTGAACAGCGGCGTGTTTTTCCGGGGCCCGAAAGGGGTGTTCTGGAAGGGGTATGAGTCGCAGGTGCGCAACGAATGGAAAGACGATGACCGGAGCGCGCCGGTGGACTTTGGCACGGGCGGGCTGTACGGAATCCAGCCGGCCCGGAAGGTGGTATCGAGCGACCGGGAATGGTTCTACAAGACCGTGCTGTGCAACGGCAACCATTTTGCGGTGTGGATCAACGGGTACGCCGTGAGCGATTTTCTGGACATGCGCGCGCCGGTGGACGACAGCAACGCCAAGGCGGGTTTTGTCGGCGCGGCGGGGACGATTCACCTGCAGGGGCATGACCCGACGACGGATTTGTCGTTCAAGAACATCCGGCTTCAGGCATACCCCTCGGGCGAATAGGCGCGACCAGGGAAACGCGGCAGCGGAGAATCCACCGTGCGAATCGACATTCATGGTCATGTGTTTGCGGATCCGCGCCTCATCTCGCCGTTGAGCGGGACGCCGTTCATGAGCGCGGAACAGCAACTGGAGGTCATGGCGCGGAAGGGCATCGATATGACGGTGATTCTGCCCCTGACTTCGGCGGAAGCCCCGGCCGAGAAGCAGAGCGTGGGCGAAGTGCTGGGCATCTGCGCGCGGTATCCGGGCAAGTTCATCCCGTTTGTCTGCGTGGATCCGCGCCTGCCCAACGATCCCCTGCGGATTACGGTCGAGGACCATTATCGGGTGCTGGCACAGTGCCGGGACCTGGGGTTCAAGGGGCTGGGCGAGTTGACGGCGCGCATGTACTGGGACGAGCATCCGATGCAGTGCCTCCTGGGGGCCTGCGAGAAGGTGGGGTTTCCGGTGACGTTCCACTCCATCACGCCCGACGTGGACAGCTACGGCGTGCTGGACGAGCTCGGCCTGCCCCGTTTTGAGAAGTGTTTGCAGAAATTCCCGGACCTGGTGTTCTTCGGGCACAGCCCCGGGTTCTGGTCGGAGATCAGCGGCGACGCGACCGTGGCGGACAAGAACGGGTACCCGAAGCGGCCGGTGGCGGAAGGCGGGGCGCTCAAACGCCTCTTCCGCGAGTATCCGGGGGTGCACGGCGATTTGTCGGCGGGCAGCGGTCTCAATGCGCTGCAGCGCGACCCGGAACATGCCTACGCGTTCATGGACGAGTTTCAGGATCGTCTGCTGCTGGGGCTCGATTACTGTTCGCCGACGAACAACATGCAGCACGTGGAATGGCTGACGGCGGCCCGCGACGCCGGCCACATCAGCGAGACCGTGTACGAGAAGATCATGTGGAGGAACGCCAACCGGCTCTTGCATCTGGGGCTGGCCTGAGGCCGGATTGGGTTGCCGCGCGCCGTGCAGGGCGTGTACATCGGAGAGCAGCGCCATGATTCTGGGCATTATCGGAGCCGAGAACTCGCATTCGAAGGCGATCGCGACGATCATCAACGTTGAGAAGAAGATGAAGGGGTTCTCGGTCGGATACCTGTGGGGAGAAACCGCCGCCTTCGCGAACGACACCGCCGAGGCGGGCCGGATCCCGAACATCGTGAAGAAGCCGAACGACATGCTGGGCAACGTGGACGCGGTCCTGGTGGATCATCGGCATCCGAAATACCATCTGCCCGCGGTGCGGCCGTTTGTCGAGCGGGGGATTCCGGTATTCGTCGACAAGCCGTTTTGTTTTGATCCGAAGGAGGGCGCGGCGTTTCTGAAGCTGGTGAAGAAAACGGGCGCGCCGGTGACGTCGTTCAGCGTGGTGCCCATGCAGGCGAGTTTCCAGAAGTTCAAGAAGGACATGGAGGGCATCGGAAAGGTGGTGGCGGGCTCGACGTACGGCCCATGCGATCTCGAGAGCCCATGGGGCGGCGTGTTTTTCTATGGCATTCACCAGGTCGAAATGGCCCTGATGGCCTTCGGGTACGACGTCAAATCGGCGCTGATCACGAAGAACGGCAACGGTGCCACGGGGCAGCTTCTGTACCGCGACGGGAAGATCGTGACGATGAACCTCGTGAAAGAGGGCGCGCCCCGGTTCGGCATTTCGGCCATCGGGAGCGACGGGGCCGTTCACTCGGGTCTTCCCATGGACAAGAGCCCGTACCTGAACGGGGTAAAGACGTTCTGCGGGATGTTCAGGACGGGCGTGGCGCCGATTCCGCACGATTTGATCCTGCGTCCCGTTCAGGTGCTGGATGCGCTTGCGCGGTCGAAGAAATCGGGGCGGGTGGAGAACGTGAGCAGTTAGCCTGCCGGCAGGCGCGGACAGTGGGCGTGTCGCGGGGTCCGTCCATCAGGCGGAGCCTCCATGAACGATTTCAAGGGCGGTTCGGAACCTGGCAGACATGGGCTACGTGCATGGATATTCGGACTATGAGGCGGGGCGGCTGCGCAATTCCGCCCACGCCCTCAGCGGTTTGATCCACGCGCAGGTCCGTTATCCCGAGGGCGCGCTGGTTCTGGAAGCCCCGTGTGGTGTCGGCGCCCAGACCGAGTTTCTTGTTGGGAACAACCCGGGGACGCGGTTTGTGTGCGCGGACATCTCGGAGGCATCGGTACGGGTGGCCATGGGCCAGAATCCGGGTCTGCCGTTTCTGGCGGGGGATCTTTATGCGCTGCCGTTCCCGAACGCGACGTTTGATCATGTTTTTGCGTGTTACGTGCTGGAGCATCTGGAGCGTCCCGGCCGGGCATTGGAGAATCTTCTGCGCGTGTTGAAGCCCGGCGGAACACTCACGTCGGTCGAGGGCGATCATGGCTCATGTTTCTTCTATCCCGAGACGCCCGAGGCGCTTGCGGCGTGGGCCTGTCTGCCGGAATTGCAGGCTCTGCTTGGGGGAGACAGCCTGATTGGGCGCCGGATGTATTCGGTGTTGGCGGGTGCGGGTTTTTCAGACGTTTGGGTCGAACCGATTCGGATTTATTGCGATCCCAGCCTTCCCCGCATGATGAAAGGGTTTGTCGAAGACACCATCGTTGGCATGCTGCGAGGGATTGAGTCGGAGGTGATCGAGCGCGGCATGCTGGACCCCGCGGTGTTTCGAAAAGGGGTCGAAGATATTCTGGCGATAACGACCCACCCTGAAGGTGCGTTTTGCTACACGTTTTTCCGGGCTGTCGGCAGTGCACCGGATAGATAACCGAAAGGAGCCTGAGCATGATGGGACGGCGTTCGTTTCTGGCAATGACGGCCGCGGGCGCGGCGTGGATGGGGGCAGCGGAGACCGCGCGGGCCGCAGGGGAGGCCCCGGTGCGCGAATGCTACGAGTTGCGCGCCTACGAGGTGGAAACGGAGGCGCAGAAGGCCGGTCTGCTGGCCTACTGGGGCGATGCGGCGATCCCGGCCTGCAACCGGCTCGGGGTGCACCCGGTGGGGGTGTTTGTGGCGCCGGACGCGTTGAGCCCGGTGTATGTGCTGTTGCCGCACGCGTCGCTGGAGTCGGTGGGCTCGCTTACGGAGAACCTGCTGGCGGACGCGGCGCACCTGGCGGCCGGGGCGGCGTTTCTCGATGCGCCCGCGGCGAATCCGGCGTACAAACGCATGGAAAGCAGCCTGTTGAAAGCATTTGCGGGGATGCCGAAACTCGAGCGGCCGGCGGAGTCCGCAACGCGCGTGTTTCAGTTGCGGATTTACGAAAGCCCCAGCGTGAAAACCGGCCAGAAGAAGATCGAGATGTTCAACACGGCCGAGATCGGCATTTTCCGCAAGGTGGGGCTCCATCCCGTGTTTTTCGGCGAGGCGCTTGTCGGCGCCAGGATGCCCAATCTCACCTACATGCTGGGATTCGAAAGCGCGGACGCCCAGAAGGCCGCCTGGGACACCTTCCGCACTGACCCGGACTGGCTAGAACTGCGCGCCCGGCCCGAGTACGCCGACGACGAGATTCTCTGCGGCATCACGAATATTGTCCTCAGCCCCGCGGAGTGCTCTCAGATATAAGCCGATGCACAAGGGCCGCGGGGCCTTCATCCGACCTGCTGGCCGCGGCTAACGGAACCGGATGGCGTAGAGGTCCGCGTCGCTCATCTTGACATGCAGGCGGATGGGCGTGCCCACGAGAGCGCTCAACTCGGCCTTTCCTCCCCAGGTGACTACCCGTTCGATGTGGTCGCCATAGATCTCGTCGCAGTCGGCGAGGGTGAACCCGGGGATGGGGTTTCCGGAGGCGTCCTGGATTTCGCACCAGATGCTTCCGCCGGCGGAGGTGGCGTAGTTGATGAGGAGCTTGGTCCGGGCGGTTTCGGGCCGGACCGGCAGCTCGGCATCGCCGCCGGTGAAGGCGTTGGTGAGGTGTGCGCCTTCATCATTTTCGGCGGTATAGAGGATGCCGTTTTCGCTGGCGGGGTCTCCGAAGACCGCGGCGGCGCCTTCGGCGGCCAGGCGCTGGATCTCTTCAGGTGACAGCACGCGCCGGACGACGAGGATGTCGTCGGCGACGCCGATGAACGGCTCGTTGGTGACCGCGGCGGGCGGGTAGTCTTCGCCGAACTGGAGGTCGCCGTGGCGAAGTTCGATGGGCCCAAATCCGGGTTCGCCGCTGCGGGCCACTTCCTTGCCATCGAAGTACAGGCACATCACGCCGTCGTCGTAGGTGGCGGCGAGATGGTGCGGAGTGCTGTCGCC
>JAAYAQ010000150.1 GCA_012719295.1 Candidatus Hydrogenedentota bacterium
GGTCTGAAGCTCGACCGGCGCCTTCGCCTTGCCCCCGCCATCGAGAGCGGAAGCGCTCCCGCCTCCGGGAAGGGTGAGCGTGGCCTCTATGCCCTCCGCGACAACCGGCGCCGAACCCCATTTGTTTCCTACCGACGTGCGGTCCTCATTCCAGCCCATGTTCGTGTTCTCGACGCGTCCCGCCGCGACCACCAGAACACGGGTCGACGCAGCCAGCGGTTTCCCGTCGAGCGCCGCAATGGCCACCGTGGCCCAACCATTCTCCGCCCTGGTCACCCTGATGGCCGCATCCCCAAGCCGAATTTCCTCGCCCGCGATGTATCCGGCCGCAATCCGCACCGCCGGCGCGTTGACCGTGTACCGCGCCCGTTCGGGCGGTGTGTGCTGCCAGACAATCTCGCCGGTATTCGAGGCAACCGGCGGCTCGGGCACGGCGAGTTCCGGCACGGCCATCTCCCCTTCGCCAGGATGCATCTGGAAACCCACCGGACGTTGCAGTGCGGCGGGCGAGAGCTCCTGCAGGAAATTCCAGCCAAATGCTTGCTCTCGTCTGGCATCGTCGGCATGGAGTTCTACAACGGCCCGGGCGCTTCCCGCTGCAACCGCTTCCATGCGAAACATCACGGCTGCCACCGGCAGAAACACCAGTTTGCCCGGGTGGTTCCACAGCGTGAAGTAGCCCGAGAGACGCTGTTCGCCGGGATCGATGGTTCCGGCGGCGTAATTGAACTGGTAGAGACCGTCCCAGTCCTGGAACGCCGCAAACGACGCCAGCATCGGGAACATCTCAACCGCGTAGTCGCTGGGCGCAGGATGGTCATACTCGCTCACGGTGTAGGGTTTGGCCGGCATCTTGAACCATGCGAGGCGGGAGAGGGTCCCACCGCCGGAGGCAGCCACCATCGACGTGTTCGCGATAGACCAGTTGGCGCCGTCCCAAGGGATTCCCGGGAAATGCGGATGTTGCCAGTACGAGTGCATGTCGATGAAGTCACTCAGTGTGGCTTCACGATAGACCCCGTACATCATCCCGTAATTCGCCTGGGTGTCGCAGATGAACGATTCGACGCCAAGGTCCTCGCGCAAGTACGCCATCATCTCCCGTACGTACGCGCATTCGGTGTCGGACAGGAAGAGGTAGAAATCCCGCACGACCTCCGGTCCCGCATTGCCCGGCGGGAGGGGGATGTTGTCCGCTTCGAGCGTCTGCTCCGGGGGGAGCCCCACCCATCCCCCGCGGCGAAGCGACACATCGGCAAACCAGAATTCCCCCAAACGGTTCTTGAGGTTGAATCCCGCCCGGCAGTGGTTGGGGAGGGAGCCCTCGCATTGGAACGTGTACTCGTAACGTTGCCACGCGGTGTCCACGGCAATATCGAGCGAGAGTCCGCACCCGCTCCAGGGATCCTGGTCAAGGCGGACGTTGGCATTGACTTCGCACGGGGCGTCGGCTTTCGCCCAGAAGACCAGGGTATAGGGCGCGCCATCTTCCAGGTTCAGGCCGGTCTGGTGAAACTGGAGGTTCCACGGCTCCGCGCCTTGCGTCAGGGCCGTCACGTGAAGCGCACGCTTCGAAGGAACGTCCATGGCATCGACGACCTCCGGGGCGAGTTGCGAACCGCCGCCCTGTTCGAAGGTCCACCGCCGCGTGCCCTCCGCGAACGCGCCGTTCGTCAGGACTTCATCGCTTAGCGGCTCGTCAGCACGGTGCCACCGCGCGCGAAGGGCCTCTGTCGTGCCCGCGGTGCGCTTCAGCCAGTCGCGCCACAGACTGGTCAGAACGCCAAGGTACGGTTCCGGGAGACGCTGCAGATCCGCTATCGACTTGTCGGTCAGGGAGTTTTCGTTGTTCAGTTCAACAACTATGACCGCGGGGTCTTTTGCATAGGTCATGCCTGTGTAGGGGTTCGTGTGGGTCAGAAGGTCGCGGGCATAGTCTTTTTGGAGTTTGATGAACTCGGGATAGAAGTTGTCGACGCCTTTGCCAAAATGAAACGTGCGCGACATGTCCTCCGGAATGCCCGGATACGTCCGCGACACGTGCAGGTTGAGATTCGTGTAGATGCCGTTCAGTTTCAGGTGGTGAATGAGCCAGTCCAGCCTGTCCACTTGCTCGGGATCGAACGCGGTCTGATCCGGATTCCAGATGCCCCTCGGCGCGGCATGCATGTCCAGGTGATGAAACCGAATCACGTTCATGCCGAGCTTGCGCAACTGGGCCGCGATTTTCGGGGCGTCCTCCTTGGGCGGAAACGCCCCCGCGAAGGTCAGGTTCGAGCCCAACAGCCGCAATCGCGCGCCTTCCGCATCGTAAAAACGGCCATCGCGTATCGTAACCCTTCCCGCGGCGCCCGCCGGCCGGGGATTCAGGAATGACATGTCCGTGAATGACGCTTCATTGTCGAACGGAGATACCCAAAATGGGAAATATCCGGGCGTTTCCGCGCTGACCTGGGCGGCCGACGGCCACGCGGCGGCGCAGAACATGGCGATCACAACCAGCAGCAAGGCACCCCGCATCTCAGAACTCCTTTCCCTGCATTACGAGAGCGCTCTCCCGTTAGTGGCCCCATTCCACACGATAGCGGCCGCAGCCGTTCAGTCCCGCCTGGAATTTGACACGATTGCCCTTCTGTTCAAAGCCTACTGGTCCCATGGCCTCCTGTGAACCCGCCTTCAGCGCCGTCACACGGACGTTTTCGACGGCGGTCCCGGATCCTAACGCCGCGAGGTTGAGTTCGATACCGAATTCCCTGTCGCGCGGATACGGAAATACGGTCAGGCGATTCATCTCCTTGTTGATCTTGACCGAGCCATCCGTCGCCAGCTTGCCGAAATCGATCCAGGTGCCCGCGGGATTCATATGCGCCTCGAAATCGGCCCGGCCGGCAGTGTACCGCGTCCGTTCCTGTTCCAGGTCGCCCAGCGTCACCCCCGAAATGGCCCCGTTATCCCGTTGAACGGTAAGGGCACCAATGACGTAGCGTCTGGAACCATCGTCGGTGCCCTTCAGCGGGGCCCGGCCGCCATTGAACAGCCCGATAAGGACAGTAAACGTCTCGTCCGTGCCTTCCGGGATGGCGATCTCGTAGGGGCCGTCCGTGATCACGTCGCCCCGCCGCCATTCGCGGGTGGGTTTCGGCAGCGCATGATCCTGTTGAAACGCGATCCGTTCGCTGTGCTCATGGGTATCGCCTGCAAAGTGCACGAAACACGTGTAGTCCTGGTCCAGATCCTCGCGCACCACCCACTCGTAGGCCACGCGCACCCTGCCCGCACCCAGGTGCTCGAACGATTTCAGGCGCGGTTCGACATCCTTTACACGCGCCCGGTACGGCATCGTGAACGAGGTGCGCGCATCCGCGAACACGAATTCGGGACACTCCGCGTAGTCCGCGAAATGGCCGCCGGTTCGATACGTCGCGACTTTCGTATCGGGTCCCACGGCTAAAACGCCCCATTGCGGCAGCGTGTGACCTTCCACCATCCAGTCTTCGGCGGCCCAGTTGACCCATACGGTGAGCCCGCTGTCGTACCGGATGCGCTGGCGGTCCGTGCGGTCCATCACCAGGGCGATACTGGCGGGATAAAAGCCGTCGTCGAGCGCGTACGCGATCTCAACCGGGTTCGCGGCGCCGTACAAGCGCTGGATGGGATGCATCATGTGGTGTTCTTTCGCTACCCATTGAACGTTATCGGTCTGGGCGTTGCCAATGAACCCGGCGTGGCCGTAAGCGATCTCCTGGGCGCGATACGTGTCGATTTGCTCGACCGTGCCCGTGTCGTGGCCCCACTGGTGGCTGTAGCCGCGGCGAAACCACCGCTCGTAATAGCCCATGCCGTGATTGACCATCTGCGGGTGGATTTTCAGCAGGTCGAAATCGAGGAAGGGGCGGTGGTCCTCGCCGCCGTTGACCTGCGCCTCAACCCCGTCGCACAACCCGGCCCAGTAGAAATGGCTGTTGCCTTCGCCAAACAGGGGGCCTTCGTGCGTGTCGCGCATGTACTGAAACAATTCCGAGTCGTACTTGACCTTCGCGAGCGCCATGGCCGCCATGGGCTGGCCCGCTTCGTGGTCGAGCTGGTGCCACGGCGGCACACAGGTGTGGACGTCCAGGTACGCGGCGTTGGTCCGGAACCACTCATGAATCAGCGGCGCGTTCTGTTTTGCAAATTCAAGGGCCCGGTTGCACTTGAGCCCGAAGCTCTGCACCCCCGTGCCTTGATTGAACCAGGCCGGTGACGGGGCTCCATCCGCCCGGAGCACACGCGCCGCCGGGTCGTATGATGGCGCGTCGGGGTACAGATCGATGTAGTTTTCATGCAGCGACCACACATATCCGCAGTCGTTTGCCGCCTGTGCGAACAGCTCCATGCCTTCGCGTCCGCCAAACTCCGGATTCGGGGGGAGATGATCCGGCAGCTTCACGTCGTATCCGTACCGCTGCCACACGTGCGAAATGATGGCCAGATGGTCCACGCCGTTGTCTTTCAAGTTGCGCAGGTTCTCGCCGTCGCCCGCGAACGTGCCCCCGTGATGGCCCCAGATGTCCAGCATGATCCGGGGGCCCAGGAGGGCAAGGTACGGAGAAGGCGGGTGGGGGATGTTGGGCAGAACCTCCTGGACATTCGGCGACACGGCAATGTAGCCCGCTTCATGCAGGGGGTTGCGCGCCCCATCGGTCATGGGGTCGTAGGCCGCCTCGCCCTGAGGACACCGCGACGCATGGGAGCGCGTCCAGTCGAGGTAGCGGCACGTGAACACGTCTTGTCCCGTCAAGTACGACACGGAACCGGCAAAATAGGGAACGCCGAAGGTCTTGCGGAACGGAGCGCCGCCGTTGTGCCCGAGCGAGAAGTCCGTCACAACGGGCTTGTCCGCATCCACGCCAATGGTCAGGGCTTTCCCGGCGATGCCGAGCGTCCAGACAGCCTCAAAGGTATCGTTTCCAACGGGATAGGCCCATTCTACCGTGAGTTTTCGGGCGGTTTCGTCAAGCGATGCACTGACCATCCGTCCGTTTTCCAGCCGGAGCGGCGGCGTGTCCGCGTCGGGCGCCTGAACGGTGATTCCCCCGCCCCGTGCGGGCTGAAACGCGGGCGCCTCGTCGATCTGGACGGTGAAATCATCCAGTGTGCCGGTTTGCGGCGCGTACTCATACGTGAGGCGGCAGTCGGCGGCCGTGTACTCAAACCGGTAGCCTGCGTCTGTCTTTACGATGCCGTTGGTGTGCTCGAGAAGGTTGGAGGGCGTGATGCCGTTGCCGGGGGCGGTGCAGAGCGGACGGCTGTCGAGGTCACGCGTTGCCAGATAGGCCTTCGCCGAGGTAAGCCGCGCCAGCAGGCCCTGCTCACCCGCGTTCCGCGTCCCGCAGAGCAGTCTGGCGCCGCCGAAATAGGAATAATCCCACGACGGGCTGTTGGCGGGGCCCGGTTCGGCCTGGATGCGCAAGGTGACGACCTGTCCCGCGTACGGCGTCAGATCGAAGGTGAAGTCTTTCCATTCCGCCTTCGCATAATGCTCGTGCAGCAGGACATCCTCCTGGCCTTCAACCAGGACGGAGGCGCTGAAGGTGACGCCGTCGCTCTTCTCCGGTTCCGCCGCCACCGGACTCATCGCAATGCCGAAAGACAGCGTGATGGGCGAGAGCTCGGGGAAGCGGAGACGGTAGTCCACCCACACCCGGCCGGGAGGCACGTGCCACGGCGAGTGCAGGAGGATCGCGTCGCGTTCGAGCAGCCACTCATGAGGCACGTACGAAATGCCGTTCACGGGGTGGAAATGACCCGTCCAGGATTCGGGCATGGCCATGGCGTCGCGGCCATAGGATTGCCACGCCACCTCATAGATGCCGATATCTCCGAGCGCCGTTTCTCCCGGCGGCAGCTCCACGACGGCGCCCTCCGCGGCGGCAGCGCCCCAGCACACCACAAGAGACAGGCAGGTCACCAGCTTCTTCATTCCACACTTCTCCAGCTTGTCCCGGCGCGTCCGCGATGCGCCCGAAGACTCCCCCTATTCGTTTTCAGGCTGCGGCTTCCACGCCGCCACCACGCCCGTGAGACACGTCGTGCCTGTGCTGGCCTTCCGGACCGGATCCTGCAGGTAGTAGGAAGTCCACCGCAGCGGCGGGTGCACGGCCCCGTCATCCGCGCCGCCCCAGTGGCCGGCCGGTCGCTCCAGCGACAGCTCGACGAGTTCCCAGCCGTCCCGCGTCTTCGACACACCGCCGGTCTGAAAGGTCTGGCCACTCGCGTCGGCCACCCGGCACAGCATGTGGTCGTTGAACTCGGGTCCGTGGACCCAGAGCATCACTTTGTCGGGCCGGGGCATGGGCAGTTCGGGGTTCCCTTTGGGCCCCCACTGCCAGAAACACCATCCGGGTTGCACGGCGTAGTTGACTCTGACCGCCCTCGGAAACGGCGGAGTTTCACCCGGCGCGTCGACAATCTCGCCGGTCAGCGCAATCCCGCGGGCCTCCTCGCCCTCGTCCCACAACCGATAGGCCTCCCGCACATCCTGCCCCACCGGAACGTCCACCGCGTCGACGAGCGCGTAGGTCGTGGGCGGGATCTCGGCCACGATATCCCCGTGTTCATCCACCAACTGCGCGGACACCGTCTGGGGACCGCCGGAAAGGCTCACACCAGGAAAGGGGATCTGGAGCGACTGGTGTCCCTCGAGTTTCACCGGTACGGCCGGCAGCGACTCGCCCCCGGCGATCACCCTCAATTCTCCCTTCAAAGGCACGTCGGACTGCGAATCCAGCTCGATAAACATGCCGTCATGCCGCCAACCGAGCACGGATTTCAACGCGTTCGCGATCGGAACGGAGACACGCATCCGGAACGTGTGCGAATAGCCATCGCTTCCACGGGCCGTGATGGCGACCGGCACCTCCACCTCGGCCCTGTCCCGCCGCGTGATCGTCCCCTGCCAGACGAGCTGTTCCAGGGCTCCGAGACCCAGCGAGGCGCCGCTCGGATACCACCGGCCCTGGATTCCCGGTAGATCGGTCTCCTCGGAAAGCAACTCAAGGCCGTTCGGGGCCGAACACTGAACGGAAAACGGGATGGAGACATCGCGCTTCTTGCCGGCCCGGGCCGGGAGAACCGCGGGCGGCTCCAACGGAAGAATGCCGAGCCACGACGGCACATCCTGCGAAAGTGTGAGGTACACCGGCGCGTCGGCGACCCGCCACATTCCGTCCGCAGGCGTTTCGACGGGCTGGCCAAGATGATCGACCGCGCGGACCGCGTTCAAGCCCTCGGGCAACACGAACTCGCTGGACGTCTCGGTGGTCCAGATCGCCAGCTTGTACGCGAACTCTTTGCGAAACACCGCGACAAAATCGCTGTCCTTCTCCATTGGAAGCCTGCCCGCGGGGGTATACCCCTTCAGTTCGGCGATCAGTGTCTTCATGGCGGTAAACGCCGGTTTGGGCTGGTAGTCCCATGTGACGGTGCCGAAGTTGTGTTCGCGCTCGACGGGGTCCTGGCCGTCGTCGTGCCAGTCGTACCAGATGCTGATGGGGATGCCGTACGCGAGGTTGCTCAGCCACTGGCGGGGGAGGAACTTCCCCTGGAGCTCGCGCGGAATGTCCGTCGTCGTGTAGCCCCATTCGCCGCTGATGAGCGGGATGTCCCGGGGGATGTTCTGCTCGCTCTTGTACCGGTGAATCATCGCGGCGAGCCGAGCATAGTCTCGCCGTGCCGTCTCCGGACCCTGGCGCGAACCGCGGTAGGGATGGACGCTGACGCCGTTCACCAGTCCCAGAAACCCGCCTTCAAAACACGCCTCCAGGAATTCCATGGGAAAACCCGACGTGCCCGGGCCGATGATGCACGTGTCGGGGTCGGCCTCGCGGATGGCCGGCGCCACCGCCTTGCACCATGCCAGATAGTCTGCAACGTTCGGTTCCGGCTTCCAGAAACCGATGTTGGGCTCGTTCCACAGCTCCCAGAGGATTGGTTTGTCGGCGAAATGGGTGGCCAGCGCCGAACAGAACCGCGCGTACGCGGCCCGGCCCTCATCGGTGTGCGGCGCCTGACCGTCGTCGTACAACGGGTTGCCGTAGTCGAGTATGAACAGAATTCGGATGCCGCGCGCGGCCATGTCGGCCACAAGCCGGTCGTAATGGCTGAAATCGTACACTCCCGGCGACGTCTCCCCGCCCGCCCAACTGATGTCCATGCGGACGATCCCCAGTCCGCTCTCCTCAAGCAGGGCGAGGTCGTTCTCATTGCCCGCGTAGAAATGAATGTTGACGCCCACGCCCGCGGGCACGGGAAGCATGTCAAGGTAAGGATGGTACCGATGCAGGGGACCCTGCGCTTCGGCGGGCGGGGCAGGGAGCGCGGCCAGCGTACCGGCCAAGACGGACCAGGCGAGGCATGCGTACAGGTTGATTGGTCTCATGACGTGTTGTACCCCCGATTCAAATCCGGTTTTGTCGAGAACAAACGCGGCCCGCATCCCTCTCATGGTACACCAGCCAGTGCCTGAACGGAATTTCTCCGTCACACGGGCCGGAGTCACGCGGGCGCCTCGCCTCCATTCCCGTCTTCTGGTGGACGTGGTGGACGTGGTGGACGTGGTGGACGTGGTGGA
>JAAYAQ010000618.1 GCA_012719295.1 Candidatus Hydrogenedentota bacterium
AGAAAATAGCCCCGGGTTTCAACCCGGGGATTAGCAGCCGCACACCCAGATCCAGTCCCGTAGGGACGGCAGAGAATAGCCCCGGCTTTCAAGCCGGGGTTTCGTGCCGCACCCAGATCGAGTCCCGTAGGGACGGCAGAAAATAGCCCCGGGTTTCAACCCGGGGTTAGTTACGGCGCGTGCAAGTCCCACACCGGAGAAGACGGCCCAGAAGGGGACACGCTCAAAGCACCGTCCCCGGCGCGAACACGTATCCCGGTTTGTATGACCACGCGTGCCCGAGGACCTGTCCGGGAAGGAAAATGCAGGGCAGACGCCCGGCGGCCCCGGGAGGCGCCGCTCATTCGGCGTCGTCGCCGCCGTTCTGACCGTATTCCTTGAGCTTGTTGCGGAGGGTCCGCACACTGATGCCGAGGACTTCCGCGGCGCGGGTGCGGTTTTGTGCGCATCGTTCGAGCGTACGCAAGATCAGGATTCGTTCCATCTCGCCCACGGTCGTGCCAATGCGGACACTCACGGCATTCCCGTCGGACTTTGCCAGGGGGGCGCCGGCGCCGAGAGCGAAGAGTTCGGGACCGAGGATGCTCTCGGTGGACAGCACGACGGCGCGCTCGACCGCGTTTTGCAGTTCGCGGACGTTTCCGGGCCAGTCGTATTCCATAAACAGGCGCGTCGCCTCGGGAGAGAAGCCTCGGGCCGGGCGGGCGTTTTCGCTGGCGAAGCGTTTGAGGAAGAACTCCATCAGTGAGGGGATGTCATCGCGCCGCTCTCGCAACGGGGGAAGATAAATTGGGACGACGTTGAGGCGGAAGAAGAGATCTTCGCGAAAGCGTCCTTCGGCCATGGCGCGTTCGAGGTCGCGGTTGGTGGTGCAGATGATCCGGGTGTCGACCTGGATGGCGCGGTTGCCGCCGACGCGTTCGAATTCGCGCTCCTGCAGCGCGCGCAGGAGTTTAGGCTGAAGCTCGGGGCTGATCTCACTCACTTCGTCGAGGAGCAGGGTGCCGTTATCGGCCAGTTCGAAACGGCCGATCTTCCGTTCGAGGGCGCCCGTGAAGGCGCCTTTTTCGTGGCCGAACAGTTCGCTCTCGAGCAGGCCGGCGGAGAGGGCGGCGCAGTTGACTTTGATGAACGGCATGTCGCGGCGCGAACTTTTGTAGTGGAGTGCGCGCGCCACGAGTTCCTTGCCGGTGCCGCTCTCGCCGCGGATGAGCACGGTGGCGCGGCTGTCGGCCACGCGGCGGATGTTCTCGTAGACGCAGGAGATGGCGGGGCTTTCCCCGACCATCCGGTCGAAATCGTACCGTTCGGTCACTTCCGCGCGGAGGTAGCGGTTTTCGCGCGCCAGTTGTTCGCGCTGCAGGACCCGTGCTACGGCGAGTTCGAGGGCGTCGGGGGTAAATGGTTTCATGACGTAGTCGACGGCGCCCTCCTTGAGCGCGGCGACCGCCGTCTCGACGGTGGCGTAGGCGGTCATGATGATGCAGTGGGTTCCGGGGCTTTCCTTTCGGGCCCGCTGGAGCACCTGGATGCCGTCCATGGGTTCCATGCGAAGGTCGGTGATGAGCACATCGTAGGAGTTCTTCTGCATCAGTTCGAGTCCGGCGGCCCCGCTGGTGCACACGTCGACGTCGTGACCGGCGCGGACCAGGGTCTCCTGAACGTAGTCGCCCATGAGGGGTTCGTCGTCAATAACCAGAATTTGCGATCGTGCCATGCCATACGCTCCCGGAACCGGACCGTCGTGAAACGGTGGTCCGTGTTGAAATCAGCGCGCGGACCTTTAGAGGCCGTCGACGCGCGTCAGCCGAATATGGAACCGGGAACCGTGTCCTTCCCGGCTTTCGGCCCAGATTTTTCCGCCGTGCGCCTCGACAATCTTGGCGGCCACGGCCAATCCCAATCCCGTGCCCTTCTCGCGGGTGGTGTAGAAGGGCGAGAAGACCTTTTCCAGCAAGTCGGGTCTGATGCCGCGCCCAGTGTCCCGGATGGTGAAAACCGTCGAGGAGGCGTCCTGCCCGGAAGTAATCGTGACCTCGCCGGCGCCATCGATGCTCTGGATGGCGTTCTGGAGGACGTTGAGGAGCGTCTGGCGGAGTTTCATGCCGTCCGCGAGCACACGATGGTCTTTGCCGACGTGGTTGTGGACCTGCACGCCCGGGGGAACCTCGCCGAGATAGCGGAGCACCGCGTCGACCGTTTCGGCGCAGTTGGTGTCCTCGAGCCGGAGCTGAACGGGCCGCGTGTACTCCAGGAGGTCGGAGACCACCAGTTCCAACTGGTTTGCCCCATCGATGATCTTGGACACCAGCCGGGCGCGCGGGTCCTCCTGGGCGAGGTCGCGC
>JAAYAQ010000619.1 GCA_012719295.1 Candidatus Hydrogenedentota bacterium
TAAACTTGCAAAGACCGTGCCGATGGGGGAAAATCTCTGCGAGTGGGTCGGCCAGAGCGGACGTTTGGGGGTATCGCCGCGACGTCTTCGCGTTCTGCTTGCGAAGCGTCCCGGGAAAACGCGCGAAAGAACCGAGCCGGGAAGATGGGTGATCCGAGTCAAGAGTGTCGCCAGGGGGGTGCCGCCCGCCAAACCCCATTCATGTCCAATCTCCCATTTCAATCGGATCCCGCCTTCGCAACGCGCCGTGCCCTGTTGGGGAGCATCCGGGAACATCTTCTGAAGAGCAGACGCCTGTTGCTTGCCTCCGCGCCGTCACGGCCTGGCACTCAGTGCCCCACCGATTTCGCGGTGGAACTGGCCTGTCTGTGCCGGGATGATTTCGACGGGATCTGGTGGGTTCCCGGCGGCTGTACCGCCGCCTTGCCGGGGCTGTTTGCGGAGATCGCGATTGCGCTGAGACTTCCGGAGGCGGAATCCCTGGAACAGGAACGCATGGTGATGGCCGTCCGCAGACACCTGGTCCGGGCGCCTCGCACCTTGATCATCTTTGATCAGGTGACCGACCTGAAGTCGGTGAACGCGCTCGTGCCCGACCGGGTTCCCGGATGCGTGCTGGTGACATCGGCCGAGGCCCTGTCCGGCGCGCCGCTGGCCACGCTCGAAGTCTCCGATTTTCATCCTGCCGAGTCGCGGGAATTCCTCGCGGCGCGCCTGGGAACGCCCTTGACGGCGCAGGACGACGAGACGGCATTCCATCTGGGGGGCGTACCTCTGCTGCTGCACCTGTACGCCGGATGCGTGGCCCTGGAACCGGCCCGGCGCGCGGCGCTGCGCGAGGCGGCGGAGCGCTTG
Source organism: Candidatus Hydrogenedentota bacterium (assembly GCA_012719295.1). Classification (GTDB taxonomy): domain Bacteria; phylum Hydrogenedentota; class Hydrogenedentia; order Hydrogenedentales; family SLHB01; genus UBA2224. Next base: position 856 of record JAAYAQ010000619.1, read on the forward strand.
TGCGACACACATGCGCACGACGACAGGGCCAGGATACGAGCCCTCCTGGAACATCTGCTCCGGGAGGTTCTTTCCGTGCTTCGCGAGCGCGAACACCTGGCGTTCAACCTGTACGCCCTGGCGGCATTCATGGGGCCGCAACCGCTGTACGTGAACGTTTTCCAGGATGGGGTCACTCATCTGCCCGAAGTGCTGAGTAAAGCCCTGGCGGATCCGCGCGTTTTGCCGCGGTTGCTCGGGGTTCTGCGCAGAGCCGGGTTGGCACGCACCGGCCGGGCGGCCGTTTCCCTTCCGGCGGTTCTCCAGGAGCGATTTGTCTCGTCTCTTCCCGGGGAGGCCAAGGAGGCAGGGTGCCGGGCCGCCTTACGGTTTGTCGTAAACATGTTTCCGTTCAAGGAAGAGCACCAGACGTTCAATCTGCAGTGCTCCCGCCTCCTCGGACATGCGTCCGTTGCGGCGACATGGGCCGAGGTCATGGGTAGCTCGCTGGAAGACGCGGGCCGGCTTCTTAACCAGCTGGGGCTGTACCTCCGGGCCTGCGATCAGCGCGAGGAAGCCGTGAAGTATTATCTGCACGCGGTGGCGTGCGGCGAGGCCGTGGACGGCGAGAACCATCCGAAAGTGGCCGTACGCATCAACAACCTTGGGGTCGTATACCGTGAGACGGGGCGGCTCGACGAGGCCCGCCACGCGTTCCGGCGCGCGCTCCGCATCATCCGGGCCGCCTATGGCCCGGCGGACCCCATGCTGGCCATGGCGATGCGGAACCTGATTGCGGTTGCCGAGGACAGCAAAGACGAGCGAGAGATGGAACGCGCCTACCGGCGGGCCCTGCGCATCTACGCCGATTCACTCGGCCAGGCCCATCCGTACGTACATCAATGCCTTTCGAGTCTCGGGCGGATCCTGCGGAAACGGGACGACGTGGAGGGCGCAAAACGGTGCCTGGATGAGGCGTTGCGCTGCGCCATGCTGTGCAGTCCGCCGGATGACGAGGCCATTGCCTTGTACGCGCGGCACCTCGGCCGCCTGTTGCTGCGCTCGGGCGACGCCGCCGGAGCGCTTGAACGCCTGCAGACCGCGGTGACCCTGTGTCGCAAGCTGCATGGGGATTCGAGCCTCCCGCTGGCCGAGACCCTGTATGAGCTGGGCCACGCGCAACGCCAGGTGAAGCAGCTTTCAGAAGCCCGCGCAAGTCTCGAGGAGGCGCTGCGCATCAGCCAGTCGCTTCGGGCGAACGAAGAGTTGCAGGGGCGCATTCTGAGTCAATTGGCGCGGGTTCAGCGCGTCCAGGGCGATGTGCCGGGCGCGGCGGTCTGTTACCAGCAGGTCTGCCGCATCCAGGAAGCGATTGGAGGGGCACAGAACCCCGAACTGGTGGCGAGTCTGACGGACCTGGGCAACTGTCTCGAACAGGCCGGCAAGCCGCATGATGCCGAAGCCTGTTATCTGCGAGCCCTGGAACTCGAGAAGACCGTGAACACCGGCGACATCGGTCTGGGCACGCTGCAGTACCGGATTGGCGCCGTGAAACGGGCGCTGGGCGATTACACTCAGGCGCTGGAATTTCTCAAACTGGCCATCAGCGCGGACATGCGGGCCAGCGGAAGCCGCCATCCCGACGTGGCCCGCGACCTGCTCGGCCTCGGCCTCGTCTACAATGATCTGGGAGATTCGTCGCAGGCCGTCGGCAACCTGATGCGCGCCCTGGCCATTTACGAAGAGCAGCTCGGGCGGTACCACGCGCAGACTATCGAGGCGCGGAATGTCCTCGAGACGCTGGGCAGCGGGGAACCGTAACCCAGCCCCCCGCGACGGCTATGGGTTGCGGCTCGGGGCGAAGGTGGCGGGCAGAAACCGCCGCCCGCATGAGACCCGCCAGAATCTCAGGAGGCCGTCCTTTCCCAGAGAGAGCGCGTACGTGCCGGTGTGGTCCAGGTGGGCAGGCGCGCCTCCGTTGAAGGTGTGAAGGCACTGCCCGGTGTCGGTGTTCCAGAGCTTGAGCGTGCCCTGGCGGCTCCCGGTGAATACGAAGGCCTTATCGCGGGTGAGGCATGCACTGTAGGCTTCCGTGACATGCCCCTCGAGGGTGCGCAGGGGCTCGCCCGTGTCGATATCCCAGAGAATGACCTGGCGGTCGCTGCTGGCGGTGATTGCCAGGCGGGCATCTTCGCTCAGGCACACGGCGTGAATCCGGTTCGCGTGGCCGGCGAGGATGCGGACACATTGGGCCTCGCCCAGACGCCAGATTCTGGCGGTCGCGTCGCGGCTCCCCGACAGGGCATACCGCCCCGCGGCATCCATGGCGACGGCACTGACTCCCGCGGTATGCCCCTCCAGCACGTTCAGGCACGCGCGTGTTGTGAGGTTCCAGACGCGCACTGTGTTGTCCTGACCTCCGGATACCAGGAGCGTGCCTTCCTGATTGAGTGCGAGACTTCGAACCGGTGCGGTGTGTCCCGACAGAGCGCCCAGCAGGGTGCAGTCGGGCAGATGCCAGAGCCGAATCTCGTTGTCCATGCCCCCGGAGAACAGAAAGCGTCCGTCGCAGGAACATGCCAGCGCCAGCACGCCGTCGGGATGGGCCAGGACCTTTTTCACCCGTTCGCCCGAGAAGGGGTTCCAGGCTTCCAGGGTGCCTTTGTGGTAGCCCACGAGGGCCAGTTCGCCCCTCGGCGCAAGACAAACCGCCTTGACGGCGCGCGGCCGTCTTCCGAACGCGCGGACCAGGCCGCGGGTATCCTCGCTGGCCTCCTTCGCGGACGCAAGGGCGAGCTCGATTTCGCGCATGTTGCAGGGGGAAAGATCGATACGGTGCAGAATGTCCTCGGCGACCCGGCAGTCCCCCCACTCCAGCATCACCCGGGCCAGCAGGTAGCGCGACTGGGGACTGCGGTTTTCCTTTTCCATCAGTTCCATCAATGACCGGATGACGACAATGTCGGTGCAGCGGCCGGTGCGCCACTCATACAACAGATTGTTGAATCGCGTTTCCAACTGGCCGGGCGCCAGGGCCATGGCCTGTTGCCACAGGATCTCGGCCTCCTGCTGTTTGCCCAATTCGAAAAGGGATATGGCACGGTTGTTAAGAACTTCCGCCGACGCCAGTTCCGCCTTCGGGGGTTTCCGGTCGTAGGGGATCCCAAACGTCCACTGATAGACTTCGCGCAACGATTCCATGACTCTGTGCATGCTCCCCGGGCGATCCTCGGGCTTCGTGCGGAAGCAGTCCTGGAGGAGCTCGGCCAGGGGTTCGGGCATATTCGCAATGCGCGTCCGTTCAAGACGATTTACCCGGTACGCATCGAACTGCTTCAGAAGCGACACGTGGTCGACCCAGCGGGGCGTGCCCACGCACATTTCCAGGACGCTCGCCCCCCACCCCCAGATGTCGGCAAGATGGCTGGGGGGCGTCTCCGGACCCTGTTCCGGCGCGCTGTAGGCCGGGGTCCCCGACGTGGGATAGAACGTCGAAACGGCGTTGCTTGCCCCAAACGCGCGCATCAGCCCGAAATCCGTCACTTTGGCCTGACCATCCCGCGTCATGAGGACGTTGCCCAGTTTGACGTCCTGATGCACCAGCCCCTGTTCGTGCGCGTGATTCAGGCCCCATGCGATCTGCATGGCGACATCCAAAACGCGCTTGAGGACCTCTTCCGGGTCGCCGCGATAGAGCAGCTTGTGCCGCGTCCAGTGGACCACGGAACCTCCGGAGACAAACTCGAGAAACAGCCTCGGGATCCCGCCCAGGCGCCGGATGTAATGGCAACGGACCACATTGGGGTGCGGAGTGAGGCCCACCCAGGTTTCGCATTCGCGCTCGAAATCGCGCTGCCAGTCGTTGCGCCAGACCAGATCCGGACGTGGGGTTTTCAACGCCAGATCGATGCCCCAGCCTTTATGATGCACGCGGTGGACGTAGGCCATGCCGCCCCGGCCGATCAGTTCCCGCACCTCATACGTCGCCATGAACCGGTCGCCGGGTTGCAGGTCGGCGGGTACTTCATCGTCGTCATAGTGGCGCGAGTGCGTTTGCTGTCCGGTTGGCGTCGCCAGTTCGTGGGCAATGTAGACCAGTTCTTCACAGGCCGGGCATTGCAGGGTCCGCCCCAGATCGCGCTCCCGCACGAGAAGGATGTTGCCGCACCCGCATTCGATCCGATGCAGCGACTCGAGCTCGCTCACCTCTTCAGCAGGCAACTCTGTTCCGTCGATGCTCATGGCCTTGTTTTCGCGCCGCGACAAGCGCGCCGCAAACCACCGGCAAAGGAGACTGCTATTCGACGCGGCGCGCACGGCCGCCGCCCTGCCCCTCTGCCCGGCAGTCTTGAGGGTCTCGAATGACCTATGCGCTTAGTACAGTAATTCGAGAGCCTTCACATGTCAAGGGAACCACGCCCATATGAACATCATAGCGCACCTGCACATCGAACAAGCCCCGCGGACCTGCCGGAATGCGCCTGAAACGGTCTTCGTCATCGAGTACCCGGTCTGGAGACCGGTCTTGTGCCACAGGTCCCGTCGCCAGGCCGCCGTGGAGGGTCCCCCGGACCCGCCCGCGGAGCATGTACGGCGCCATGACCTTCCCCGGACCGCCTCACCCAAACGGTCTCGGGAAGCACTTCGCTCCGTACACCCAATCCTCCCGTTACCGAATTCGCACAGAGGGAACGAAAAGAAAACATGGTGCCCCGAGCAGGAATCGAACCTGCGTCTAAGCCTTAGGAGGGCCTCGTTCTATCCACTGAACTATCGGGGCCTAGTCTGCTACCTTCATAATCCCTTGCAAACAAAAGGCTTGACAACACGTTTTCCGTGTGCTAAGTTGGCCGTGGGTACTAAAGTGGGTACCAAAAAGGGATACGGCATGGCAAGCCTTTTCAAGCGAGGAAACACCTGGTACGCCAAGTGGTACCAAGCGGGGACAATCAGGCGCATGAGCCTGAAAACCACATCAAAGGCCAGGGCACGGGAGAAGATTGTCGAGATCGAGCGCAATCTCGAGGCGGGCCTGCCCGTCGACCAGCGGCCGGACTCCCCCATTGATGAGGCAACCCGGCAATTGACGGCGTACCTGACCACGGCCAGGAGGCCGCACACCGTCAAGAGTGTCATTTTCGAGTGGAAGCGGTTCATGGACTGGGCGAAACCCGTGCAGTTAGGGGACGTGACCCCGGAGACCGTTCATAGGTACAAGCTCTACCTGCTCGGCAAAGGGTACGAAAAGAGCACCGTTAGATCAAGTCTTTGCGCACTCTCAGGGGCCTTCAGTGTCTGCATCAAGGAGTTGCGCATCCTGAAGGGGGAGAACCCGTGCAAGGGCATCGAACTCCCCGAGGCGGAGAAGCGCCTCCCCGTGTACCTGAGCATTGAGCAGATCAACGCGGCCTTGACCGCGGCTGAGGCGCACAGTGCCGACCAGCATATGGTGTTCGCGCTCGGCATCCTGGCCGGGCTCAGGAAGGGTGAGATCGTCGCGGCGCGATGGGAATGGGTGGACCCCGTTCACGGCATCCTGACGGTTCAATCTGGCCACGGATTCACCCCCAAGAGCGGCCGGGACCGGGCGATACCCATATCCGAACGGCTACGCGGCATCCTGGAGCGGTACCGGCCGGCCGATGGCGCCGGGTATATGGTCCACTCCGACAAGGAACCCAAGGAATCCCCCACGGCCTACCGGTGCGACTTTACCGAGGCGTTTGCATCCGTTGTCGAGGCGGCGCACCTTCCCAAGACCATCACGCCACACAAGCTAAGGCATACGTTCGGGGCTCAGTTGGCCCAGGGCGGGGTATCGCTCTACAAGATAGGCCAGTGGTTGGGCCATGCGGACCCGAAAACGACGCTTATCTATGCGCACCTGCAACCCGTAGACCGGGACATAGAACTCTTTGGAGCGGGCAACGGCCGGCA
>JAAYAQ010000151.1 GCA_012719295.1 Candidatus Hydrogenedentota bacterium
CCCCCTCATCATGAGCGTTTTTCAGGGTTACAGCAGGCCCTTGCCGCACCAATATCGAGCGTCAGGAGCCTGGCGCATGCAGCACCGTCCGGGAAACAGAGGGCACTCTCTTCACAGAGGCGAGGAAAGCAGTTCCGCAGCAAGTCTGTTCAGCCTTTGCATCTCCTCCGTCCGCTGTGTCCACTGAGTCTGCCCCGGCGGGCCGGAGGGGGAGGAAGCGCCGCCGGGCACGGGCGAGCAGCCTGCGTGCCTTACGCCTCGCGTGCGCGGGTGTATTCGCCGGTGGTGACGTCGGATGGATAGGCCTCGAGCCCCATTTCGCTCTTGTCGAGTCCCATGTATTCTTCGTCGGGGGAGACGCGCATGCCGAGGACGGCCCTGGTGACGAACCAGAGCGCGGCGGAGAGCGCGACGGTGAACGCGCCTACAACGGCGACGCCAAGGACCTGCACGCCGAGTTGCCTGAATCCGCCGCCGTGGAAGAGGCCGGTCACGCCGTCCTGGACGGCGGGGTTGGCGAAGAGTCCGACGGCGAGGGTGCCCCAGATACCGTTGACGAGGTGGACGGAGGTCGCGCCGACGGGGTCGTCGATGTGGAGTTTGTCGAAGGTGATGACGGCTTCGACGACGAGGGCGCCGGCGATGAGGCCGATGAATACGCTGTCGGTGATGCTGACGACGGCGCAGGAGGCGGTGATGGCCACGAGGCCGGCGAGGGAGCCGTTGACGATCATGCTGAGGTCGGGGGTGCCGAGGCGGAGCCAGGCGTAGGCGGTGGCGGCGGCGACGCCGGCGGCGGCGGCCATGGCGGTGGTGACGGCGATGCGCGCGATGTCGGTGTTGGCGGCCATGGTGCTGCCGGGGTTGAACCCGAACCATCCGAGCCAGAGGATGAGTCCGCCGAGGGTGGCGAGGGCCATGCTGTGGCCGGGGATGGCGTTGATGCTGCCGTCTTTGCCGTATTTGCCGATGCGGGGACCCAGGAAGAGAATGCCGAGCAATGCGGCCCATCCGCCGACGCTGTGTACGACGGTGGAGCCGGCAAAATCGTGGAATCCGAGGTTGGCGAGCCAGCCGCCGCCCCAGATCCAGTGGCCGGTCACGGGATACATGACGGCGACGAGCAGCGCGGCAAAGAGGATGTAGGCCTGGAATTTGATGCGTTCGGCGACGGCGCCGGAGACGATGGTGGCGGCGGTGGCGGCGAACACCAGTTGGAAGAAGAATTTGGCTTCGAGGGGCACGCCGGTCCAGGCGAGGGAGGAGAACACGCCCTGGTAGCCGGTGCTGTCCGTGAGGGGACTGTTATCGGGGCCGGCGAGGAAGAAACCGTTGAGACCGATGAATGCGGACCCGTCGCCGAACATGAGGGCGAACCCGGTCGCCCAGAACATGAGCGAGGCGATGGCCACGACGATGAAGTTCTTGGTGAGGATGTTGACCGCGTTTTTTGAGCGGCAGAATCCGGATTCCACGAGCGCGAACCCGGCGTTCATGAAGAAGACCAGGAATCCCGCGGTCATGACCCACATCGTGTCGAGAAGGACCTGGGTCTGGTCGAGTGGCGCGACAGCATCTTCGGCCGCCGCGGCGTGGGCGGCACCCGATGCGATGGCCAGGGCGCCCGCGGCCGCCGCGATGGCCCGGGCGGGCCGTGTGTGTTGACGGTTCTGTTTCATGGTTGTTTTCTCCTTCGTAACCGTGCCCGGGGCCGGGGCCGGGCGGGTGTCGTTTCCGTTCAGATTCCGGCGGGGGGCGGCGTCCGGTGTCATTCGATGGCGAGATTGCCCGATTCGCCGGTACGGATGCGGATGGCGTCATCGACGATGGACACGAAGAGCTTGCCGTCGCCGATCCGCCCCGTGGAAGCGGCTTTGACGATGGCGTTCACCACGCCTTCGAGCTTGTCGTCGGGGATGACGATTTCGAGTTTGACCTTGGGGAGAAACTCGACCACGTATTCGGCCCCGCGATAGAGCTCCTTATGCCCTTTCTGCCGTCCGAATCCCTTGACCTCGGTGACGGTGATGCCCTGGATGCCGACGGCGGACAGGGCCTCCTTCACCTCTTCGAGTTTGAAGGGTTTGATAATCGCTTCTACCTTTTTCACCGTGGTTCCTTCCCTGTGGGGTGTCCGGGGCGGCGCCCCGTGGTTATCCGCCGGTCCTGGCCGTTGCCGGGCCGGAGCGGACGCGACGTGCGGTCCCTCGACCGGAGCGGATGAGCAATGTCCGTGCCAGCAGGACCGTGCCGGGGCGCCGGAGGACGGGAAACGCCCTGTTTGCAGGCCTATAGCCGCTTTTGCGCGTGGGGGGCGGAGAGGTCGTGAGGCGGGCAGGGTTTCCCGTGCGTAGGGTTCGGGCCGGTCAAAGCCTACACAAATGTAGGAACGCGGGCGGCTGGTGACCGCGCGGTGGGGCGGGACCGGGCCGTGCATGCTGCAGTCAGCAACAGCCGAAACGGGGCAGGATACTGCCCGTGCTGAAACAGAGCCGTTCATTATGGGCATCTATGAAATTAGTTCTTGACATGTATGACTACGATTCGTATACTGACGATGCATGAAGGGCAGATGCCGTGGGGGATCCGACGGGCCATCGTGCATGCAATGAGCGGCAAGGGATTATTGATGACGGCGAATAGTAGTCAAAATATTTCTCAAAAGACACTTTCTATGCTGTTTGCGTCATCAGCACGGGCGATCGTACTTCGCCTGTTCATGGTTGATCCGTACCGGGCGTATTACCAGCGGCAGATTGAAAAGTCGACGGGGCTGGCGATCCGGGCGGTTCAGCGGGAGCTGGAGCGGTTGTCGGGTCTGGGGTTGCTGTTCAAGCGCGTGGAAGGGAACCGCACATATTACCAGGTGGACGTGGATTTTCCGCTGTTTCCCGAATTGCAGGGACTCGTCTTGAAGGCGGGGGACGATTTCGACCGGTTGCGGGCGTTTGCCGCGATGGAACGCGGCGTTGTCGTGGCGCTGCTGGACGAGTCAAACACGCGGGCGCTGTTTGTGACGTCGGGCGCGGGGCGGCTGAGCCGCGGCGTGCCGGGTCCGTACAGTGTTGAAGTAATGACGTCGGATCGATTTATGGAACTGTTGGCGGCGTCGCCGGAGAAGCTGGCGCCGTTTTTGTCGACGGGCGTCGATCTTCTTGGGCGACGGGATGAACTGATCTGGCGGCGTATCGAATCGGCCGGATACAACGTGAGCAAGGGGAGAGGTGTCGCATAGCATGGTATACAGACACGAAATCCGTCAATTGTGTGAGACGTGGTGGGAAAAGCTGGCCCATTCGCCGCAGGCCGAGCAGGTCCGCTATGCGGAGGAGTTTCTGCGGTTACTGGAATGGGACCGCGCCGAGCGGATCCGTCCTGCGGGCGTGCTGGACACCACGTCGGGGTCGTACCTGCTGCGCGCCGAGGGCCGGCCGTCGGTGATGGTGCATTTTCAGACGCCGGGTTCCCTGGAGCCGCCGAGCGCGCTGGCGGACCGTGGCCTGGATTTCTGCGATGCGACGCGCGTGCTGGTGTCGGTCACGAAGGGGCATCGCGTGAAGTACGCGGTGATCTCCGACCTGTTCCGTTCTTATCTCTATGATACGTATACCGAAGAGCTGCTGTTGAGCGCGGACACGCCGGCGGAATTCGCTCGGGAGATGGAGGAGACGCTGCGGCGCACGGAGGTCGCGGCCGGCTCGCTCGAGGACCTGCGGCGGCCGCCGCGCAGCAACGTGGCCCGCCAGCTCCGGGAATGGTGCCAGCGCTGGCAGCAGGTTCTGGTGGCTCAGGGGCACGTTCGGGAAGAGGCCGCGGAGCTTGCGCTGGACCGGATCATCGTGCTGCGTTTTCTGACGGGGCACAACGTGCTTCGCCGTCATGGCCATGCGATGCGCCGCCGGCTCAACGAGATCGTGGCCCGGGCCTGCCTGGCGAACGGGGACGGGTGCGGCCGCGACCTGGTTCGCCTGTTTCACGATCTGTGGGTGGATCTGCGCGCGGACATTTTCGCGCCGGAACCTTCCCTGGAGAAGGCGCTGGAACGCGCGTCAATCACGGTGCCGTTGTTGCAGGAGCTCCGCCTGCTTGCCCGTGCTAAGTTCACCATTCCGGTGATCCTCGAAAAGTTCAATTTCGGGGACGCGTCGGAGAAGGCGCGGGTGCGCATGGTGCCCGAGGAAGACGAGGACCGTCTGGCGTACCTCTACAAACAGACCAGCGCGACGATCGAGGACGCCCGGATCACCGTGGACATCGAAGACGAAGGATACCGCGCGATCTTCTGGTGGCTGGACCGCCTGGTGGCGTTGTATGACCGCCTGGGCCAGGAGTACGAATGCCAGTCGAGCCACGAGCAGGCGGGCAGCGACATCGACCTGTTTACGTGGTCGGAGATCGACGCCGCGAAACCGGTCATCGTGTCCGACCCGTACCGCCATGCCGTGGAGCACGGGATCGTGCTGATGTACGGCAGCCCGAGGCAGTACCGTACGGCGCGGTTGCTGTTGTACCTTCACCTGATCCACGCGCACTCGCTGCGGCGTCTCAAGTTTGACCGTTTCCCCGACATCGAGGCCGCGTTACAGAAACGGCCCGCGATGACCGACGCCGACCGGCGCCGCCTGTTCAGCCCGGTCCAGAATGATGAATGGGGCGTGGGCTGACGCCTTCACGGGCTCGGCGCGATTCCCAATCCGGGCGGGCCGCCGCGGCGGTGTTTCGTCGCGTTCATTGATGTCTGTGGCGCCTCCCCCTACAATGGCTGCATGAGCAGCCCATACAAGGGGGAGTTGACTGATGAAACACATGATTGCGGCGGCGGCGATGATGGCGATGGTGTTTTCGGCCTGCGCCCAGGAGAACCTCGCGGTGCTCGAGGCCAGGCCGGGCCAGCCGGCCCCCGGCGAGATGCTGTACACCAGCCTGCAGCGCGACGTTGACGCGGCCCTGGACCGGCGCCAGGACCGGTACGGGCAGCTCAAGACCGCGGACGACGTGGCGGCCTGTCAGCAGGAGCTCAAGGCGTTCTTCATCGAACAGCTCGGCGGATTTCCCGAGCGCACGCCCCTGAACGCCCGCACCGTGGCGACGCTTGACCGCGATGGCTACCGCATTGAGAAGGTCATGTTCGAGAGCCGTCCGGGATTTCATGTGACGGGGCTGCTCCACCTTCCCGTGACGCCGGGGCCGCATCCGGCGGTGCTGGTGCCCTGCGGTCACAGCGCCAACGGCAAGGCGTCGGAGGCGTACCAGACGGGCTCGATCCTGATGGCGAGAAACGGCGTTGCGGCGTTTTGTTTTGATCCCTTCGGCCAGGGCGAGCGGTACCAGGTGCTGTCGGAGGACGGCAAACCCAGGCACAGCACCACCACCGAACACACGCTTGCGGGCGCGGGGTGCATCCTCCTCGGGCTCAATGCGGCCACGTACGAAATCTGGGACGGCATGCGGGCCATCGACTACCTGCAGAGCCGCGAGGACATCGATCCCAAGCGCATCGGGTGCGCGGGCAATTCGGGGGGAGGCACGCAGACGGCCTATTTCATGGCGCTTGACGACCGGATCCAGTGCGCCGCGCCGTCGTGCTATATCACGTCCCTGCGGCGTCTGACCGACACAATTGGACCGCAGGATGCCGAGCAAAACATCCACGGCCAGATCGCGCGCGGCATGGACCACGCCGATTACATCATCATGCGCGCGCCGAAACCCACGCTGCTGTGCTGCGCGACGCGGGACTTTTTTGATATCCAGGGCGCCTGGGACAGCTTCCGGCAGGCCAAACGCGTCTACACGCGCCTGGGCCTGCCCGAAGGGGTCGACCTGGTCGAGACCGACGAAGAACACGGGTGGACCGCGGAGCTGCGGTCCGGCACCGCGCGCTGGATGCGCCGGTGGCTGCTGAACACCAACGCGCCGCTTACCGGGCAGGAATGCGTCATCCTCACCGACGAAGAAGCCCAGTGCACGGAGCAGGGACAAGTGCTTCTCCTGGACGGTGCGCGCTCGGTGTACGACCTCAACGCGGAGATCGAGGCGGGGTATGCCGCGGGCCGCGCGGCCCTGTGGTCGGGCGACGCGGCGGCCGCGCTGGCGCGGGTGCGCGAGATTGCGGACATCCGCCCGCTTGACCAGGTGCCCGCGTGTACGGTCGAAACGCTTGGGACCATTGACCGCGGCGGGTACCGGATCGAGAAACAGGTTTTTGTGCCGTCGGAGGGGATAGTGGTGCCGGCATTGCGGTTCGTCCCGGCCCAGCCCGTTGGTGCGGTCTGCCTGTACGCGCACGGCGGCGGGAAACAGGCCGAAGCCGCGCCCGGCGGGGCCATCGAGGCGCTCGTGAAACAGGGCCTCACGGTCGTGGCCGTGGACCTGCCCGGTCTGGGCGAAACCACCAGCGCCAAAGACCCGAAAGGGGGATTCTCGAAGCGGTTCTCCCCCAACTGGAAGGAGTTCTTCCTGGCGTACAAGCTTGACCGGTCGCTGCTGGGCATGCGGGCCGAATCGCTGCTCATGCTCGCGCGCGCCCTTGGCGGGACCGTGC
>JAAYAQ010000641.1 GCA_012719295.1 Candidatus Hydrogenedentota bacterium
AAAGGCTTCTTCAATTCCGAAGAATCCGGCCTTCTCCAGGCCTACATGGTGACCGGCCTGTTCCCGACCTGAGCGCACCCGGCGCGCCCGCGCCAGGACGCCCCAGCAAAAGCGCCGCCGGCGAACGGAACTTTTGGCTGGAGATGCTACATTATAGGATTAGGACAGTACGAGACTGGCCTGTTCCCGTCTTCCCGCGTGCGTTTCAGGTCCAGTGGGGGGTATCTCGGGCAACAGGCGCAGTCTCGCAGGATGTACGGACACACGTATCAGGGAGACGCGGCGCCATGTCTACAGATCCCAAACCAGCCACCGTCAAGTCATTCATCATCCCAGCGGCCGCCTCGGCGATCCTCGTCGTACTGATGGTCGTTGCTCTCGCCGAGCAGTGCCACAGCCAATCGCCGGCGCTGCCCGCGCCGGTGGAAGTCGCCCAGGCGCCCGGATCGATCGGCCCCGAAGCGCCCGTTGCCGTCGCACAACCCGAGTCGGCGGAGGCAACCGGGGCGACCGTGTCCGGGGTTTCGGGACCGCCCGCCGCCGAACCCGCGGCCGGGGCCGAGCCGCCGGCAGCGACCGAACCCGAATCCGCTCCCGTCGAACAGGCCGTTCCGGCGCCGGTGCGGCCTGCCGAAGCGAAGGAAGGCCACCTGAACATCATCGGAACCGTCCCGCTGCCGGGTGAAAAGCTCGAGAACATGATCGCATTGTTTTTCGATGGCGAGGTGGTGATCCCCACCGCGCCGGAAGGCACGCCCGCGGCGCCGTTCGAGATCACCCCGCCGTTGAGGGGTGAATTCCGCACGGGCGCGAACTACGCGGCTTTTGTGCTTGCGCCGAATCAGGACCTGCCCCCCAACGAGTTCTACGAAGTGCGCCTGAACCGGCAACTCACGTCCACGGATGGCAAGCAACTCAACCCCGAGCAGTACCGGCTGCGGGTGGCCACGTTTGCCTTCGAGCCCCAGCGCGTCTGGGTGCTCGAGCAGAGCGATGCACAGACGATGCTCGGCGTCCTGTTCCCGGTGGCTGTAGACCTCGGAGCGTTCCGGGAACATCTCACGGTGACCGATGGCGACGACACGCCCCTCTCGTTTGAGCTGGAACAGGGCACTTCCGAGACCTCGTTGCGTCTCCGGTTTGCCGGGACCCCCAAGATTCCCATCAAACTCAACGTCGCGGCGGGTCTCCAGGATACCCAGGGCCTGTTCACGCTGGCCCACAAGCGCACGTTCACCTATCCCGCCGAACCGTTTTTTCACGTGAAGGAAGTTAAATGGGGCGGACGTTCTCCGGGATTCAGTCGCCTTGTCATCGAGTTTTCCAAGCCGGTGATGACGGAAGACCTCAAATGGAACGCCGTCTTCACGCACATGCCCGATAACCAGACGATTTCATTCGAAGTAGAGTCCCGGGACACGGGGCCGTCAAGCACCCATTCCATCCGGCTTCTCCGCGAAGGTGTTCTGGGCGCCGTAAAGGTCTCGCTGTCCAGCAACCTGCCCGGTGATGGCCAGACCCGCCTGGTTGAGGATTACTCGGAGGTGCTGCCGCCGTCGCCCGACCCGCTGAACATCACCGGAACGCAGTGGGGGCCCAGCGATAACCGGTCGTATGTGCTGTTCGTGAATTTCTCGAGCGAAGTGAGTCACGAAGACCTCGCAAAGCACCTGTCAATCCTTGATGATAGAAGCCAGTCGCCGTTGGAGTTCACGGTCGACACGCGGGAGCTCACCAAGAGCCACCGTATCCGCATCCAGCATCCGTCGTCCGAAGGTCCGCGCATTCAAATGACCATCTCCGACGGATTGATTGCTGTCGACAAGACCGTTCTGCTCGAGCCGAACGTGAGCGTTCTGGAATGGACGCCGCCAAAGCTCTTCATCGAGGACCTGCACTGGCTGTCTCAGTCGCGCGAAGGGCTGGTCGTGTCCATGCGGCTGAACTCCACGATTTCGCTTGCCGATGTCCAGAAGCATCTCTCGGTCACGCCCGGGATCGGCGAACTCAAGGTAATCGCGCACAACGACCGGCGTTACACCATTTACGGCGCGTGGCGCAGAGGTGTGCCGTATACCGTGTCCATTGCTCCAGGGGTCACGTTTGCCAATGGCACCGTCAGCACCAATGCGGCAACGCGAAACCTCGAGATCACCAGTGTTCACCCGACTCTCGAGTTCAGCCACCCGGGGAAGTGTTACTTCACCATGCGCGAGGGGTCGCCCCTCAGCCTGCTGTCCATGGGGCTGACGAACGCGGAATTCACCACCTACCGGGTATTCCCCTCAAACATTGTCTATGCCCTCGGGCAGCTCACGGAGGAAAAACGCTCCGAGCGCTATTACTCGAGACGCCGTAATTCCGTGGAAGAAACCATCGCGCAATGGTCCGAAAAACTCACCCGGAAGACGATCAATCTGACCTTTGACGAAGACGAGGTGAAGCAGACCGCTGTGGCGCTCGACGAGCATTTTCCGCCGGGCCAACGAGGCATCTTCTGCGTCGTCGCCGAGTACGACACACCTCGCCTCTACCTGCGGACAGACAAGCTCGTAATGTTTACCAACATCGGCATCCTTTCCCACTGGCAGGACGATGCCCTGGTGCTGTTTGCCCACAACCTGTTTACGTTGGCGCCGCTGCCCGGCGCGCGGGTATCCGTGTATTCAACGAAAAAACAGCTCATGGGCATGGGCCATGCCGACGAGAAAGGCATCGTGAAACTCGGCAATTTCAATCCAGAACTGGGCATCCCTCAGCTGGCCGTGGTCGAACACGAGAACGACGCCGCATTTCTGGAACTCAACGCCCGAACGGACGACACGCCGGAAATCGGTCCGGATATGCCCCCCTACAACAGCGGACGGTACGATACGTATATCTATGCCGATCGCGACCTGTACCGGCCGGGGGAAACCGTGCATCTGCGGTGGCTTGTGCGCACGAACTACGGGGACGCATTGGCGAACGTGCCCCTCGAATTCCTGATTATCGATCCGAGGAAAGCCGAGAGCCTGGGACCCAAGCCCGTTACGCTCTCGGAGTTCGGCACAGGGCAACTCGATTTCGCGAGCAGCAAGACCCATCCCACGGGCCGGTATGTGGCGATGCTGCGCATCCCCGGCAGGGATAACCCGCCCCTCGGGACCTACGAGTTTCAACTTGAGGACTTTGTGCCCAACAGACTGAAGACAACGGTCGAGCTTCCTGCCACGGAGATGCTCCCAGGCACGGAATACGAAATCAGCGTCAAGGCGCAACACCTCTTCGGCGCCAGCGCGGCCGATCGCAAGGCGGCCTGTGAAGTCGTGCTCGAAAAAGGCGCGTGGAAACCCGAGGCCTGGCCGGGATACACGTTCTCGAACGACATTCCCCTTCCACCCGAGCGGGTTAATTGCGGCGAACAGCAGACCAATGACGCGGGCATCGCGAAATTCACGTTCTCGTACGTCCCAACGGCGGATGCCACCTTCCCGTTGACGGCATCCGTAGCCGGTAATGTCTTTGAGCTGGGCGGCCGCGTGGTGACGAATGTAGCGAAAGCGACGTTCTTCCCGTCGGAGGTCTGCCTGGGAATACGCGCCAATGACGCCCCGAGCGGCTCCGGTGTCGAGGTGCACGTGGCCGCGGTGAAGCCCGACGGCGCCCCGGCGGACGTCGCTTCCGTGAAGGTCACGCTCGAGCGCCAGGTCTGGAACTACTACGTCCGCCGGTTCTACAGCAACTACGAGTCCAATTGGACTGATACGTACGAGGAAATCGAAACCCGTGACGTGCCCGTCCAGGACGGCCGGGGGACCGCCGTGTTTGATGTGGCGGGATACGGGCAGTACCGGGTGCGCGTCCACTCTGAAGAAACGCCTCAATTCAGCACGGTGACCTTTTATTCGTATTGGTATGGCGGACGCGTGTCTTTCGGCGATGCCGCGCGGCCGACCCTCCTGAAGCTGAGCCTCGACAAACAGTCCTATTCGCCCGGCGAGACCGCCCACCTTCACGTGGATTCGCCGTTCGATGGGCGCGGCGTGCTCGTCATTCAAGGCGAAGAGATTCGCGGCATGATTCCCTTCGAGATAAAGGAGAACAGAGCCGAGATTCCCATCCCCATCGTGAAAGAGACCGTGCCAAACCTGTGGTTGGAGGTCACGGCGCTGCACGAGGTCAAGACGGACCGCGCGCAAGTCTACCCCTTCTCGAGTTTCGCGATGACACCGCTTATGGTCACTAACCTCGACCGCAAACTCGAGGTGACGTTCCCGGAACTGCCCGAAGAAGTCCGGCCGCTCACGGACGCGCGATTCGATGTGCTCGTCAAGGACGGCAACGGCGATCCCGTCGAGGCCGAGCTTACCCTGGCGGCCGTGGACGAAGGCATCCACGCCATCACGGACTATCAGAACCCCGATCCCTACGGGTTTTTCTCGCGTCCGCGGAAGCCCGACTACCGGCGGGCCCACTACTACGACAAGGTGGCGTATGACTTCGACAATCCGGGGTTTGGCGGCGACGGCCAGTTGCGCCGGCGCGCAATCCATATCGGCGAGAACTGGATCAAACCCGTGGCGCTATGGTCGGGGGTTGTGAAGACCAGCGCCGAAGGCAAGGCGTCCATCACCCTGTCGCTGCCGGAATTCGCGGGACAGCTCCGGCTCGTGGCGGTGGGTAGCTCGAAAACGGCCAGCGGAACCGGCGCCCGGGATCTTTTTGTGCGGCGTCCCTTCATTCTGCGGACCAGTGTGCCCCGGTTCCTCTTGCCGGGCGATTCGGCGGAATGCACGGCGGTGGTTTTCAACACCACCGATCAACCCGCATCCGCCACCGTGTCCTGGGCGGTCTCGGGACCGCTCCGCGCCGAGTCGGGTGAGCAGAAAATCGCAATTCAGGGTAAGGGCGAGGCCCGTGTCACGGCCCGGTTTACCGCGGAACAGGCCGTAGGCCAGGGTATGATCATTTGGCGCGCCGTGGTGACGGATGCGGATGGCAATCCACTCGAAGATCTCAAGGAAGAAGCCGCCATGCCGATCCGGCCCTCGTCGGGGTATCAGTCGCAGCATGATTTCACGACCCTCGAGCCGGGCAAGAGCCAGACGTTCGCGAACGAGCTGTTCCTCGAGAACGATTACACGGAGGTCGCGCTCTCGGTCACGGCAGATCCGACGTCACGCCTCGAACGCTCGGTTCGTTTTCTCTCACACTACCCCTACGGATGCATCGAGCAGACGGTCTCCGGACTGATGCCGTTGTACCTGCTGCGGACGCGGCGCGACATGGTCCGCCGTCTGATGCCCAACGATGAAGACCTGAACACGCGCATCGAGGCGGGGATCCAGCGGATCTTCACGATACAGACCCCCAACGGCGGGCTGAGCTTCTGGCCCGGCGGTTACGAGCCGTACCCCTACGGTTCGCTGTACGCCCTTCATTTCCTCAGTATTCTGAAAAACGACCGCCAGTTCACCATTCCCGACGCGCCCTACAAGGGCCTGCAACGGTACGCACGCTCCGTCGCATCGGACTGGTCGGACAATTCGGAGTCGCACCTGTACCAGCGGGCCTACGCGCTGTATGTCCTGGCGTTGGGTGGCGACGCCGAGGCCGTAAAGCAGATCCGGCGTTTCGACAACATCATCATGCCGCAGCCAGGCCGCTATCTGCTGGCCGCCGCGCTCGCTTATGCCACGCAGGACGCCGACCGCGTCAAGATGTACCTTACCCAGATGCCCTCGGCGCCCTACGAAGCCGTCGAGCAGTCCGCGGCGCTGAGTTCCGACATCCGCAACAAGGCCGTCGAACTGATGGCGCTGCAGCAGATGGGCGGCGACCCCAGCGAGATCCACGAGCGCGCGGAAACCCTCATTCGGTTCTTCGAAGACCGCGGTTACGGGAATACCCAGGAAACGGCCTTTGCCATCACGGCCTTGTGCGCGTACCTGGCGGAACTGTCACGAACCTTGACCAATCCATCGGCGACCATCGTCGCGCGCGGAGCCGAGCACCGCATCACGGGAGGCGACCTCTATACCGATCGCCACACCGGGCCGGGCGGCAGCTACGTGGTCACCAACACCGGCGAGTCGCCCATGTTCGTCAACCTCACAACCCAGGGTTTCCTGAAGAATCCCAGCACGGACCCCGTCCGGAAGGGCATCGGTATCGAACGCGAGATTCTCACCAAGGATGGCGTGCCCCACGGCGAGGCTGAGTACCGCCAGACCGACACGTTCATCGTCCACCTGACCATCCACGCCGACCGGACCATGGAGACCCAAACAAAGCAAAGCTACGTGAGGGAGAACCTCGTCGTGGTGGACATGCTGCCCGCCGGCTTCGAGATCGAGAACCCGAGACTGGCGAAGGACCCTCCCAGTGTCAAGACCGGCGACGGCGTCACGCCCGCCTACACGGATATCCGCGACGACCGTATCGTTCTGGCGTTCGGACGTCTCGAACCCGGCACGTACCACTACTATTACGTCGTCCGGGCGGTGACTCCAGGTGTGTACCAGTACCCCGCCGCCGCCGCCGAGTGCATGTACGATGCGCAGATCCACGGGGCCTCGGTCCCCTCGATGGTCACGGTGACCGCGGTGAACTAGAGGGAACGGTGAAAAGAATACGGGCCAGTTTGAGCCGGTATATGGCCGCGGCGCTCAGGCTTGCGGTATGGACGGCCTTGCTTGTCCCGGGCGGAGCGCTGCTGCTCGTGGCGGCCGTTCTGTGGCCCATGAACCCCGAGCGGTATACGGCCATTGACGCCTCCGGCGAGGTTCTTGACCGCTCGGGGCAGACGCTTCAAGCCTTCCTCAGCGCGGATGAACAGTGGTGTTTTCCCCGGGCCCTCGACGAGATCAGCCCGTATCTTGTGCAAGCCACGGTGGCCGTGGAAGATAAGCGATTCTTCGCCCATCACGGAGTGGATCCCGTGGCGGTGCTCCGGGCGACGATTCAGAACATGGGCGCACGGCGCGTGGCGTCCGGCGCCTCCACCCTCACCATGCAGGTTGTAAAGCAGAGTCCGCCGGCCTCGCGCTCGCTCAGGGCCAAGGCCCGCGAAGCGGTCGAAGCCATCCGTCTCGATGCCCGGCTGGACAAAAACCGCATTCTGGAAACGTACCTCAACTCGGCGCCCTACGGGCTCAACCTGGTGGGGTGCGAGGCGGCGTCGCGCAGGTATTTCGGCAGACCGGCAAAAGAACTGACCATCCCGGAAGCGGCGCTCCTTGCCGGGTTGCCCAAGGCCCCCACGGGGCTCATGCCGCTGCACCACGCGCGTAAGGCACGTACGCGGCGCGATTTCGTGCTGAAACGGATGCGCGAAGAAGGGTGCATCACGGAAATCGAGTATAAAGAGGCGCTCTCGGCGCCGTTGGGCGCGGCCCGGCACGAGTTCCCCATGTATTCGCCGCACGTGGGGATGCGCCTCGCCCGCGAGGCTGCTGCCGGTAAACGCGTTTGCACCACGCTCGATCTGTCCGTGCAGGCCCGCGCAGAAGCGCTCGTGCGGCGGACCCTGCGCGACTATCCCGGTGAAATCACGAATGCCGCAATGCTGGTGGTCGACATCCCCACCCTCGACGTATTGGCGCGGGTCGGCTCCGGTGACTTTTTCGAGACGCCCCATGGCGGGCAGGTCGACGCATGCCGCGCACTCCGGTCTCCCGGTTCTACGCTGAAACCGTTCATCTATGCGCTGGCGCTCGAAAACGACCTGGTGTACCCCTGCGAGACCCTCTGCGACAATACGCTCGACTTTGGAGGCTACAGTCCTGAGAATTTCGATGGCGGTTATCAGGGACTGGTGTCCGCCTCGGACGCCCTCAAATACTCGTTGAACATTCCTGCGATTACCGTGCTGGAGCGCGTTGGTGTGGAGCGGTTTCACGCGTTTCTGCCCAAAATCGGCATCGACACCGCCAGAAAACCCCCGGACCACTATGGTCTCGGCCTGACCCTGGGCAATTGCGAAGTGCGTCTCGAAGATATGGCAACGGCCTACGCCATGCTGGCCAACCTGGGCGAATACCGGTCTCTGCGCACGCTGCTCTCCGAGCCCCCGCGGCCCCCCCGGCGCTGCCTGTCGCGCGGCGCATGCCTGGCCATCTACGACATGCTCGAGCAGCCGTTTCCCGAGGAATTCGCCTCCGAACTCGTGCCATCGGGCAACGTCGCCACACGGGTCTGCTGGAAAACCGGGACTTCGGCCGATTTTCGCGACGCGTGGGCTTTCGCGTTCAACCAGCACTATCTCGTGGGGGTGTGGATGGGGAACAATGACGGATCGCCCTCGAAATGGCTGGTCGGCATGCGCGCCGCCCTTCCGCTTGCCGCGGCGATGTTCCGCCGCCTTCCTCCCAAAGAGACGCCCGCATGGCCCGTTCCGGGCGACGACCTGAGAACCGTGGACGTGTGTGCGCTTACGGGTTTGCCCCCTGCCCAATGGTGTCCGCACACCCGCCGCGTGACGGTTCCCCGGGAGCAGCTCGTACTCCGCCGCTGTGACGTTCATTATCCCGCCGCCGCGTCTTCCGGGGGGGATGGCGGGGGCATTTGCGAGCGATGGCCAGGCAGTGCCATGGGATGGAATCTGGCCTGCGTGCGCGGCCCCGCCGGACCCGTCTCGAGCGGAGAGGCCAAGGCCAACGCGCGCGAGGACACGCTCCGGATTCTAAATCCGTCAAACCGGGCCGTATTCATCGCAACGCATGAAACAAACGGGGACCGCATCTGTCTGCGGGCCTCCATCGAACGGAAGTCGCCGCTGCACTGGTATCTGAACGAGCGCTATCTCGGCGAATCCCGCCCCGGCGCCCCGCTTCTCATCGACCTCGCCCCTGGCACGCACCGGTTGACCTGCATGACCCCCCAGGGCGTCACCGATACCGTCGACTTCGAAGTGAGATCCCCCGGCCCCGATACACGCGTCAACGGGTAGCGAAACCGGCAGACGTGGACCCACGCCGCGCCCGCCCCCCGCTCTGCCGTCCCTACGGGACT
>JAAYAQ010000620.1 GCA_012719295.1 Candidatus Hydrogenedentota bacterium
ACCTATTTCTGGAACGGCAACAACTCCGGATACCTCGACGAAACCCTCGAGAAATATGTGGAAATCCCATCCGACAAGGTCACCTTTGACCAGCGGCCCTGGATGAAAGCGGCCGAAATCACCGATGCGGTCCTCGCCCAGATCCGGCAGGGGGATCGGAAATTCGTCCGGCTCAATTTCGCCAACGGCGACATGGTGGGCCACACCGGCATTCCCATCGCGGTGCGAATCGCCGTGGAGGCGGTTGACCTGGGCCTGCGCCGCATCCTTCCGGCGGTGCGCGCGGCCAGGGGCATCCTGATCGCCACCGCCGATCACGGAAACGCCGACTGCATGTGGACCGAGAAGAAGGGCAAACGGGAGGCCATGGTGGCGCACACGCTGAATCCGGTGCCGTTCGTGGTCAAGGATTTCTCGGGAGCCAACGTGCTCAGCCTGAGCGGCGTGGAACATGCGGGGCTGAGCAACGTAGCGGCGACGCTGCTGAACCTGCTCGGTTACGAGAAACCGGACGAGTACGACCCGTCGCTGATCACAGTGGGATAACCGTCCGCGTGGCGCCGGTATTTACGCGCCTGAAAGACGCGCCGCGAACCGCTAGACCGCGGCGAGCGTTTCCCCCGTTGCGAGGCGCATGAGGCGTTCCTGATCGGCGTCCGCCCGCGGCAGTTCCCCGGCCAGCCGACCCTCGTGCATGACGAGGATGCGGTCGCACATGCCCAGCACTTCGGGCAGTTCGCTCGAGATCATGAGGATGCAAACGCCGTTGCGGACCAGTTCGTTCATCAGCTTGTAGATTTCGACCTTGGCCCCGACGTCGATGCCGCGGGTGGGTTCGTCGAAGATGAGCACCCGGCACCCGGTAAACAGCCATTTGGCCAGCACGACTTTCTGCTGGTTGCCGCCACTGAGGTTCTGGGCGGTCTGCTCGATGGTGGGCGTCTTGATGCGCAGGTCGTCGACGTACTTCAGCGTCACTTCCCGCTCGCGCCCGCGATCCACGAACAGAAACCGGACCAGGTCTTTCAGGTTGGCGAGGGTGGTGTTCTCGCGAACCGACATGCCCAGAACGAGACCCTGCGTTTTGCGGTCCTCGGTCAGCAGCCCGATGCCCTGGCGGATAGCGTCCTGGGGTGAGGTGACGGTGATGGGCCGGCCATCCAGGAATATCTGGCCCGCGTGAAGCTTGTCGGCGCCGAAAATGGCCCGCGCGACCTCGGTGCGGCCGGCGCCCACCAGCCCCGTCAGCCCCATGATCTCGCCTTTGTGAAGGCTGAAGCTGACATCCTGAAACGCGCCATCGATACCGAGACCCTCGACGCGCAGCACTTCCTCACCCCGGGCGAAACGCTCTTTGGGATACTCGTCTTTCAATTCACGGCCGACCATCATGTGAATGAGGTCTTCCCGGTGCACCTCGGAGACCTCTTTGGTGCCGATGTACTGGCCGTCGCGCATGACGGTCACCCGGTCGCCGATCTCGAAGATTTCCTCGAGCCGGTGCGAGATGTAGATCATGCCGATCCCGTCCTTCTTGAGGCCGCGGATGAGGTCGAACAGCGCCTTGAGCTCGTGGTCGGTCAGGGTGGCCGACGGCTCGTCCATCACGATAACCTTCGAACTGAACGACAGGGCCTTGGCGATCTCGACGATCTGCTGCTGGGCCACGCTGCACTCGTTGACGGGTTTGCGCACGTCCAGGTCGGTGCGCACGCGCCCGAGAATCTCGCGGGCATCGCGATACATCGTGGACCAGTTGATGAACGGGGTTTTGCCCAGGCGCGGCTCCCGGCCCAGAAAAATGTTCTCGGCGACGCTGAGGAAGGGGCTCAGGTTGAACTCCTGGTAGATCATGCTGATGCCGAGCTGCTGGGCATGGTGCGGCGAAGTGACGCTGACCGGTTCTCCCGACAGCCGGATCTCGCCCGAATCCATCGGGATGGCCCCCGCCAGGACCTTCATGAGGGTGGATTTGCCCGCCCCATTCTCCCCCACGAGACAGTGCACCTCGCCGGGCCGCAGGGTCAACTGGCCATGGTCGACCGCCAACACGCCCGGATAGCGTTTCACAATATCCCGCATCTCCAAGACATACTCGCTCATCGGCACAACTCCCTCGAGGATTTTCTGAAGCGTTAGCCTACCCTTTTCGATTCGGCCTTCGCAAGTGATCCGGCGGAACGGGGCGCTGTCAAGCCATTTGCTGATCTTGCCGAAGGCATGGACTTCAAGACCGACGATTGGTACACTACCCTATTCTCCTGCCCGTGGAAAACTTCCTGAACAATACGCTCATGCACAGTCGAGGGGATTCATGAATGCATTCCTGGCCGGACTGAATCCGGCACAACGGGAGGCGGTTGCGCACACGGAAGGACCGTTGCTGATACTCGCGGGGGCGGGCAGCGGCAAGACCCGCGTGATCACGCAGCGTATTGCGTACATTCTCGCGCAGGGCATCGCCCAGCCCGGTGAAATCCTCGCGGTAACCTTTACCAACAAGGCCGCGGGCGAGATGCGGGAACGGGTGGCGGCGCTCGTCGGTGCGCGGGCCGGGCGGGAATTGGTCATTTCGACGTTCCATTCGTTCTGCCTGCGCGTGCTGCGGGCCGAAATCGCGCACCTCGGCTACCGGCAGGACTTCACCATCTCGTCGGAGGGAGATGTCCGTACCGTGGTGCGGCGTCTGCTCGAGGA
>JAAYAQ010000621.1 GCA_012719295.1 Candidatus Hydrogenedentota bacterium
CTTGACTTGGCGGTCGATGCGCAAGACCGGATCCTGGTGCTCGACGGCCGGGCGAACGCCGTCCGCGTGTTTCAAGTGAAGGAGCCGCACTGACATGGATGCGCCAAACGTGAAGCGCCGCGAGTTCTTCGCCTCCTTCGCCCGGGTGTGCCTGCTGGGTGGTCTTGGCGTGACAGGCGCCCTGCTGGCCTGGCGCCGCTGGAACGCAGGCGCCTGCGCGGCCGTGCGGACCTGCCGCGCATGCCCGCTCCATGCGGCGTGTCCGGGCGGGCAGCGGCGCGCGGAGGGCAAGCCATGAGCGCGGGGAACACGATTCGGCGGCGGGATTTCATGCGCGCAGCGGCGGCGCTGGGGGTGGGCGGCGCCCTCTGGAAAGCCGCGGCGCCGGCGGCGGGCGCGACAGTGTGGCAGATCGATCCCCAGAAATGCGTGCAATGCGGCCGATGCGCGACCGAATGCGTGCTCAGTCCGTCGGCGGTGAAATGCGTGCACTCGTATCAGATCTGCGGCTATTGCGATCTCTGCGGCGGCTATCTTCAACCCAGCGCCAGGGAACGCGATACCGGCGCGGAGAACGAGCTGTGCCCGGTGTCCGCCATCACACGGACCTTCATCGAGGACCCCTTCTTTCAATACACCATCGACGAGGCGCTGTGCGTCGGGTGCGGCAAGTGCGTGAAGGGCTGCGCGCTCTTTGGCAACGGCTCGCTCTATCTTCAGGTGAAGCAGGACCTTTGCGTGCACTGCAATGAGTGCGCGATCGCCAAGGCGTGCCCGGGAGACGCCTACCGTCGGATTCCGGCCGAACAGGCTTACCTGCTGAAGGCGCGTCCGGCGGGAGGGAGCGGACAGGAATGAAGCTCCTGAGAACCCTCACCCTCATGTTTGCCGCCGTGGTCGTCCTGGGCGGGCTTGCGTGGGCGGAGTTCCGGTTTCCCATGCCGGAATTCGAGTCCGGGTATGAGTATCCCGAGATGCACACGCCTCCGCCCGGCCGCACCAACGACCTGTGGGACGTCGTCCTGCTGACCTGCGCCCTCGGGCTGGCCGCGTGGTTTGTGCTGAAACGGCGATCCCGTCCGGCGGTGCTTGGGCTTACCGTCTGCTCGCTGGCGTATTTCGGATTCTGGCGGGAGGGCTGCGTCTGTCCTGTCGGGTCGATCCAGAACGTCGCGGAAGGCGTCCTTGGCCTGGAGGTGGTTTCGATCGCCGTGGTGTGCTTTTTCCTGTTGCCGCTGGTTTTCGCCCTGTTTTTCGGGCGGGTATTCTGCGCGGCGGTATGTCCGCTGGGGGCGCTTCAGGAGGTGGTGGCCGTGCGGCCGGTCATCCTGCCACGCGCCGTGGACGGGGTTCTGGGGATCGTCCCGTACCTCTATCTTGGGCTGACGATTCTTGCGGTCGCCACGGGGTCGGGATACCTGATTTGCCAGTACGATCCCTTCGTTGGATTCTTCCGGTTTGGGGCGAGTCTGAACATGTTTCTGGCGGGCGGGGTGCTGCTGGTGACGGGCCTGTTTATCGGCCGGCCGTACTGCCGGTTTCTGTGTCCGTACGGGGTGCTCCTGGGCTGGATGAGCCGGTTTTCGAAATGGCATGCGAGCATCACCCCGCGGGAGTGTATTCAATGCCGCCTGTGCGAGGAGGCATGCCCCTACGGCGCGATCAATGTCCCCACGCCGGACAAGGCGCCTCTTACCGCGAAGGAAGGCGCGCGCAAACTCGGCGTGATACTTGCCCTGGCGCCGGTCATCGTCGCGCTCGGCGCGTGCACCGGGCTGTTGTCCCACACGATGCTCGCGCGCATTCATCCGACGGTCCAGCTTGCGCAGCGCATCGCGGGCGAAGAGGCGGGCCGTTACCAGGGCATGACCATCGAAAGCGAGGCGTTTCGCGCGGGCGTTCAAACGAAAGAAGAACTCTACGCGGAAGCGCATGCGGTTCGGGCGGATTTTAAATGGAAGTCGGCCGTGTTTGGTGGGTTCCTGGGGCTGGTGCTCGCCGCGATGCTGGCGAGCCTGTCGATGGCGGGCCGGCGCGACGATTACGAGACTGACCGGCAGGCCTGTGTCAGTTGCGCGCGTTGTTTTCCGTATTGTCCCGTTGAGAAGGATGAGGGTGCCGTTGCAGAACAGAAGACCTGAATTCGTGCCTGACCAGGCGAAGTGGCGCATCGCGTCGGCCGTAGCGGCGGTCGCGGGGCTGTTCACCCTGGTCCTGGCGTCGTTGCTCATCATCAACTATCTGCAGATCCGGGCGACGGATCCGCTGGACCACCCGGAACTGCTGAAATTGCGTGAGCAACTGGCCGCGGCGTCCGAGCCCGACGAGGCGCTGGTCGAACAGATTCGCACACTGGACCTGCTGGTGCGCAAGGCCTTCTTCACCAGCCAGGCGCAGTTGCGGCTGGGCGGCCGCCTGCTGCTGGCGGGGGCCATTGTGTTTGTGGTTGCGATTCGTCTGGCCGCGCGGTGGAACCCGAAAACGCCGGCTCCCGAAGGGGCTCCTGACCGCATGGGGTATTGGCGCACTCTGGCCCAGTCGAGGGAACTCCTCACCGGGGTGGCCATCGTGCTCGTCCTGGCGACGCTGGCCGCGGCGTACCTGACGCCGCTCGGCATCCCTGCTCCGGTCGTGCAGGAAGAGGCTGGGGAGGGTGCGGCAGAGACGGACACGGTTTCCGGCGCGCCGGCTTCAGCCGTTCCCTCGTGGGAGGACATGCTGATCCAGTGGCCGTCGTTCCGGGGGCCCGGCGGCTACGGTGTGGCCCATTTTACCACGGCGCCCGTGAACTGGGATCTTCAGGCGGGCGAGGGCATCCGGTGGAACGTGGAAGCGCCGCAGGGCAGCTTCAACTCCCCCGTGGTCTGGGGCGCCCGGCTGTTCCTCAGCGGGGCGACCAAGGAACTGCGCGAAGTCTATTGTTACGACACCGAAACGGGCCAGTTGCTGTGGCGGCAGGCGCTGCCCGCGTTTGCCGGCACCCCCGAGACGCCGCCGAAGGTCTCCGAAGACACGGGCTATGCCGCGCCAACCATGGCCGTGCACGGGGACCGCGCATTTGCGATCTATGCCACGGCCGATATCGCGTGTTTCGATTTCGAGGGCCGGTTGCTCTGGGGCCGCAATCTCGGCGTTCCGGAGAATCATTACGGGCACGCGTCGTCGCTGATCGCGTTCGGCGACAAGGTCTATGTGCAGCTCGACGACAGCAAACAGCCCCGCCTGCTCGCCCTGGATGCGGCGACGGGCGAAGACGTCTGGTCGGCCGGGCGCAAGAAGATCTCCTGGGCCTCCCCCGCGTGCGCGCCGACGCCGTTTGGATTTCAACTGCTCCTCGCCTCCGAACTCGATGTGGACGGTTACGAGCCCGAAACGGGGACGCTGCTGTGGACCCAGGAGGGGCTGGACGGCGAGGTGGCGCCTTCCCCCACGATATCCGGCGACGTGGTGTTTGTGGGCAACGAGTACGCCATGGCGACGGCAGTCCGGCTTTCGGGCTCGACCGAAGCGGTACAATCCGAGATCATCTGGCAGTGGGAGGAGAGCCTGCCGGAAGTGGCCAGTCCCACGAGCAGCGACGACTACTTCTACATCGCGACGTCGCTGGGCGAAATCATCTGCCTGGACAAAAATACCGGTGAAGAGGTCTGGCTCCACGAATTCGACCAGGGATTCTATTCGTCTCCGATCCGGGTGGGCGACCGCATTTACGTCGCGGATCTGCAGGGGACGATGCAGATATTCGGAACGGGCCAGGAATTTGCGCTGATAGCCGCGCTGGATTTGGGCGAACCCGTGTATGCAACCCCGGCCTACCTCGACGGGCGGATGTACGTCCGTACCGAGAGCCGCCTCATGTGCATTGAAGCCGATGCCGCAAACTGAATTCTGCATAGCCGATGTTGACCGCCTGGTGGCGGAGATCGGTCACGGCAAAGAGGCCGTGATACCGATTCTCCACGCGCTGCAGGACCGGTTCCGCTACCTTCCCGACGCGGCGCTTGCGCGGGTCTGTGAAATCACGGACATTACGCCGGCGACCCTCGAGGGCGTCGCGACGTTCTTCACGCGGTTCCGGCGGCGGCCGATGGGGGAACACACGGTCCGGGTCTGCGACGGCACGGCGTGCCATGTCAAGGGCGCCCCCGCGGTATTCGATGCGTTCGCCAAAACGCTGGAGCTGGGCCAGGGCGAGGACACGGACCGGCACGGCCGGTTTACCGTGCAGCGGGTGGCCTGTCTCGGCTGCTGCACGCTCGCGCCCGCGGTTCAGATTGACCATGTAACCTACGGCCATGTGCAACCGGAGAAGGTCTCTCATCTGCTCGAGGATTTTCTTTCCGGCGAAGCCGACAGAAAAGTGCGGCCGCTGAAACACTATGCCGGGGATACGGCGTCTGCGGGCGAGATCCGGGTCGGCCTGGGTTCCTGCTGCATCGCTGGGGGAAGCGACAAGGTCCGCGTTGCCCTGGAAGACGTGCTCGAGACGGTTGACGCGTCGGTTCGCGTCAAACGGGTGAGCTGCGTGGGCATGTGCCACCAGACCCCCCTGCTGGAGGTGCGTCTGCCCGGCCGGCCGCCCAGTCTGTATGCGAAGGTGCAGGCCGAAGACGTGGGCGAAATCGTGCGCCGGCACTTTGCGCCGCGCAAACGCAGTGTCCGCATGCGCACCGGCATCGGCAACTGGCTGGAACGTCTCTATACAGGCGATCACCGCGATGTGCTCGACCGGCACGGCATCGACGTTCGCGACCGGCCCGTCGCCGCGTTTCTCAGCAAACAGCAGCGGCTTGCCACCGAGTATTGCGGCGAAATCGACCCTGCCGATCTCGA
>JAAYAQ010000622.1 GCA_012719295.1 Candidatus Hydrogenedentota bacterium
AAAATGGCGCGCCCGGTGCGATTCGAACGCACGACTTCTTGCTCCGGAGGCAAGCGCTCTATCCCCTGAGCTACGGGCGCGCGGGGTGCGCGTGGTGACGCGGGCGGAAGTATAGCACAGGCCGGAGCGGTTTTCCAGAGTCGCGCGGGTCCGGTATGTGGCCTGGCCTCAGTTGGGGTCGTGGGCGTGGTCGATGGTGGTGATGTTGTTGTTGGCGTCGACGTGGACGGTTTTGGCGGTGTGGGCCTGGGCGTCTTCGGCGTCCATCAGCGCGTAGGTGAGGATGATGACGATGTCGCCGACCTGTCCGAGGCGGGCGGCGGGTCCGTTGAGGCAAACGACGCGGCTGCCGCGCTGGCCTTCGATGGCGTAGGTTTCGAACCGGGCTCCGGTGTTGACGTTGAGCACCTGGACCTGTTCGAAGGGCAGGATGCCGGCCTGTTCCATGAGGTCGGGGTCGAGGGTGATGCTCCCGGCGTAGTGGAGTTCGGCCTGGGTGATGGTTGCCCGGTGGATCTTGCTTTTCAACATATGCAGCATCATGGGTCTATTCCTCGTCGTCGGGTACGGTGAATTTGATGTTGTCGATGAGCCGGGTCTCCCCCACGCGCGCGGCGACGGCGAGCAGGACCGTGCCGCGGACGCGATCGAGGGGGATGATGTCTTCGGCGTCGACGAGTTCGATGTAGTCGATGTCGACGGCGCTCATGGCGTTTTGGACGGTGTCGATGATGGTATGGGGGTCGCGTTCGCCGGCGTTGAGCAGGTCCCGGGCGCGCGAGAGGCCGCGCGACAGGCAGAGGGCGCGCTGACGCTCCCCGGGGCTGAGGTATTTGTTGCGCGAGCTCATGGCGAGGCCGTCGGGCTCGCGCACGATGGGCATTTCGACGATTTCGATGCCCATATCGAGGTCGCGGGTCATGCGACGGATCACGGCGGCCTGCTGGGCGTCTTTCTGGCCGAAGTAGGCGCGGTGGGGCCGGACGGCGTTGAACAGCTTGGTGACGACGGTGGCGACGCCGCGGAAGAAATGGGGCCGCGACCCGCCGCAGAGCCGCTGGGTAATGCGCTCGATGTCGACGTAGGTGGCGTATCCTTCGGGATACATCGCGCGGTCGGCGGGGGCGTAGATGGCGTTCACGCCGACGCGGGCGGCCAGGGCGGAATCCGCTTCGAGCGTCCGGGGGTATTGGTTGAAATCCTCGTGTGGCGCGAACTGGGTCGGATTGACGTAGATGCTGAGGACGGACACGTCGTTTTGGGCGGCGGCGGCGCGCATGAGGCTTTCGTGGCCGGGGTGCAGGGCGCCCATGGTGGGGGTGAACCCGATGGTTTTGCCGGCGGCGCGTTGGGCTTCCGACCAGGCGCGCATGGCGTCTGCTGTGTGAAAGACGTTCATCGGTGGCCCTGTTCTTCCGTGGGAAACGCGCCTTCCCGGACTTCGCGGATGTAGTTGCGGAACGCCGTTTCCATGGCGCCGCGCGCATCGCCGAAGACTTTGAAGAAGGTGCGCTGGGGGCCGAATCCGAGGATGTCGTGCATGACGAGGACCTGGCCGTCGCAGTGGGGTCCGGCGCCGATGCCGATCGTGGGGATGGTGAGCATCTCGGTGATTTCGGCGGCGGTGTCCTGCTGGACGAGTTCGAGCACGAGGGCGAAACAGCCGGCCTGCTGGAGGCCGAGCGCTTCTTCCGTGAGCTGTTGCCGGGCCTGGTCGCCGCGCCCCTGGACCTTGTAGCCGCCGAGCTGGTGGACGGATTGCGGGGTGAACCCGATATGGGCCATGACGGGGATGCCGGTCTTGACGATCGCGGCGATGCTGTGGCCGAACTTGTCGACGGGACCCTCGAGCTTGACGGCCTGTGCGCCGCCTTCGGTGATGAAGCGTCCGGCGTTGAGGACGGCTTCCTCGGCGCTGAGCTGGTAGGACAGGAACGGCATGTCGCCGATGACCATGGCGTTTTCGACGGCGCGGGATACCATGGACGTGTGGTAGATCATCTGGTCCATGGTTACGCCGAGGGTGTCGTCTCTGCCCTGGACGGCCGTGCCGAGGGAATCGCCCACGAGGACGGCATCGATGCCGCATTCGTCGAGCAGTCTGGCGGAAGGATAGTCGTACGCGGTGAGGACGGCGATCTTCTCCCCCGCTTCCTTTCGTTTGCGAAAGGTTGTGGTGCGGATGCGTGGCATCCTAGATCCTCCGAACCGTGACGTCGCCGTCCCGGTCCCTTCAGGGCTCCAAGCGGAGCGGTTCGTGGCCTAGTCGCCGGATTCCAGGTTCAGGATCCGGCCATGCAGGTCGGGCTGCGCAGCAAGCTGGGCAACCGTCATGCCGGTGATGGGGTCGATCGCCTGGGGCGCAATCTCCGCCAGCGGGATCAACACGAACGCCCGGTTCCGGAAATCCGGATGGGGTACGGTGAGGGTGTCGGTTTCGAGAACCAGGGTGTCCCACAAGACGATATCGATATCGATGATGCGGGGGCCCCATCGTTCTGTAGGCCGTCTGCCCAGCCGTCGTTCGATGGTTTGGATGGCGTCGAGAAGTTCAAGCGGCTGCAGTTCCGTCTCGATTTCCGCGGCCATGTTGAGGAAGCCTGGCTGCCCGGTCACTCCGTACGGTTGCGTCTCGTAGACGCGGGAACGCCGCGTCAGGGTAGTCTCGGGAAGCTGCCCCAGCCGGGCCAGGGCAGCTTCAAGGTTTCCTCGACGTACCCCCAAATTGCTACCGAGACTCAACTGTACGGCCATGCCACGCGCCTTACTGCCTCTGTCGCTGAGGCTTCATGGCCTCCTCCCGCCACCGGCAACCGGCGTAGGATAGCACAAGGCCCGGGTTTGCGCCAAGGCAAATCTCCGTGTAGTGCCGGTGGAGTTGAATGCAGCATGCGGGAACTGAGGCCCGGCGCATACTATGGATCTCACGGAGCTTGGGGACCTCTCTGCACGCGCGGCTGCGAAGGAGTCAAATCTGAGACGCGTGCGCACGATGGCGCGGTTCGTCGCGGGCTGGGAAAGAGCCAGTCCTCCGGTTCCCCTCACCGTGGTCGGGGGCGGCCTTACGGGAGCGAATGGCAACCGCATTACGCCGCCCAATGGGGTTGCGGGTCTCCCCTTCCCGTTCCCGCGTTGTGTTGGAGCGTTCCATGCCATTGCGGGATAGAGATTTCTCGAAGCGTGCGGTGACGCGCGCCCGCGCGGGGCTTGTCGGGGGAAGCGGAACCTTAATCGGGGCGGGTGGTTATGGGTTTTGCGCCGGAAATCTTCTCACAAAAAAGCCTTGTAATAGGGATGTGATTGTGTTAGCATTTTAAACCTAGTGAGGCTGCGATAGCGGGTCCGGCAAGATCCTGGCTGAAGCACGGAGCAGTTGCGTGTCGAGAGGGAGAGGCGTCATGGGCGCGTACACGGTGCGATTGTCGCCGCATGCGGCGAAAGTGTGGGAGTTAAACCCCACCAAGCGCAATGGTGCATCGTGGCGGAGCTGTCAATTGGCGACAGCGATGCTTCAGGCCCAGATTCATGGGTGCAACATCTTCTTTATTGTCTCGCCCGAGGGCGAATTGCTGGCTCAGGGGGATACCGGTCTGTCCCGGGACAAGGTTTCCCGGGTGATTACGCGGGCGTAGACATTATCCGATCCTGCTCCAGAATGCCTGCCGCGAGGGCCGTCCCCGAATACGCCGTGCCGGCCGCGGTCAATACTCGTCCGAGTACTCGTCGTCCCAATCCCGGTTCTGGCGGGCCTTTCGTTCAATGTCTCTTCGGGGCCTTTCTGCGTCGCCCGCCTTGTCGATACGGTCGAGGCGTTCTTTGCCTTTGGCCTTGCGCCGGCGCTCACGGCGCTGAATGAGCTCATCGTTCCAACCGTAATCATCCGAGAAGTCGTCGGCGGGGGGCATTTCCCTTCTCCTTTTACCCAGAGTCACGCATTCGTATTAATTCTACTTCAGGCGGGCCATAAATCAATCATCCGCGGGCGTCCTGGAATCGAATTCCCAGAAACCGGTAGAGGAGTTTTGCGACGCTGAACTGCGGGTGATGGATGCCGGGGATGGGCGCCAGCTCGGAAATGTCCAGGCCCACCACGTCGCGCACGTTGCACAGGCGCCGGAACAGGCCGTCCACGTGCTGCCAGTTCAAGCCGCCGGGTTCCGGGGTGCCCGTCGCGGGAATCACCGCCGGGTCGAAGACATCGCAATCGAAGGTCACGTAGACGCGTTTCCGGCACGCGCCGATCACGCGTTTGATCCAGGATTCCTCTCCGTGCGGGGCCGTCAGAATCTGGTGCGCGTAAATCACGGGCGTGCGCAGGACCTCGGTCTTTTCGCGCTCTTCGCGGCACTGGCTGCGGATGCCCATCTGGACGATGTGGCTGTGGAAATCCAGCACGCGGGCCATGGCGCAGGCGTGGTTCCACGGCGAGCCGTCGTATTCGTCGCGCAGATCGCTGTGGGCATCGAGCTGGAGCACGGTCAGGTCCTCCCAGGCTTCGCAATGGGCCTGAATGGCGCCGACAATCGCGGTGTGTTCGCCGCCCAGGGTGACGACGAATTTTCCCTGTTGGATCCAGTGGGCGGTTTCATCGCGCAACGCCTGGGCATACTGGCGCCCGTCCCGGTTGCCGGGCGCGACCGGCGGCAGGGTGGCGATGCCCGGAATGGCTGAGACCAGTTCGAGCCCGAGGGCGGCGTCGAACAATTCCACCTGATGGGACGCTTTGAGAATGGCCTGCGGCCCTTTCGCGGCGCCCTTGCCATAGGAGGTCGTGCGCTCGAACGGCGCCTGCTGAATCACCACCGACGAGGTCTGCAACGCGGATTGGCTGCGTTCCAGCGCCAGAAAGTTTCGAGAAATGGGTAGTGCGCGCCGCATGGCTCTTAGTCTGAACCGCGATCCAGTTCCTCAAACACGGCCTTCATAAGCAACGGCCACACGAGGGTGGCGTCGGCGGGGACTTCCGCGTACATGCCGCCGTCTTCGGGCGCCACGAACTTGCCCCAGCTCACCCCTTCCGAATAGGTGCAACCCGAGAGCCCGCCCCAGTGGACCGGTTCGGGGCAGATGCGCACGCCGTACTGGAAACGCACCTCGGGAAGGCGGATGTTCAGGCGGTCGGCGGTGATGTCGTAGAACGGGGCCACCTGCTGCGACCAGTTGCGGGGGACGCCGCCGCCGATGGTGAAGATGCCCAGGCGTTTGGCGCTGCCCGCGAACCGGGCGTAGTGCTGCAGGTCGATGAACGGATTAAACGGCGGCAGGGCCGTGAACACCGCCTGCGGATCGGCCAGGGCGCCCTCGCGAATGCCCAGGCGTTTCATGGCGGCCTTCATGGCCCACGTGGCAAAATCCAGGCCGAGTTCACTATCCGTGAACGCGGGGATGAACACCGGCACGCCGCGCTTGTAGGCGCTGCGCAATATACCCGGACCCTCGTCCTGTTGGTCGAGGCGGCGGCCAATGGCCCGGCAAAAGGAGGCGGAGGACCACACCCCGTCGGGCGGGTCCTCCGTCGCCAGTACATCCGCCACCAACTCGGCCACCGAGTTGAGGTTTGTTTCCATCTCCAACGTGTCGTAAATGCGGTTGTACCCCTTTTCGAACAACTCAAGGTCGTTCGCGTCCGGGCTGACCGCGTAGTGAGTCAGGCCAATGGACTCGGTCAGCCCGTGAGCCATGAGCGCGCCCGTCGCCACAATGACGTCCACCAGACCACGGTCCACCATCTCGCAGATGATGGAACCCTGTTTGGCGACCGTCATGGCGCCGGACAGCGTCAAGACGACACGGCACTCCGCATCCCGGGCCATCGTCAGAAGGGTATCGAAGGCAAGACCGAGCTGTCGTCCTCCGAACGCCGTTCTGCCCATGCCCCGCACCAAGCCGGCAAACGACCCGACCGAATCGAGTCGCAGGCTCTCGAGCGGGGTTAAACCGTCTTGCCTGCCATCATGCAGTTCGCGTGAGGACACCGATTCCCTCTCGATCCAAAGACGGTAACATGGCGCCTTCTTCGGCGTCTTGGTTCACCGCGAACCGGCCGAATTCCCGCACTTCGATATCGCCCAGATCAACCTCCTCCCGGAGGAAGAACAGGACATCGCGCGGATCGGTCGTTCCGCAGGTGAACATATCCATGGCAATCAATCCCAGATCCGCATAGGAATGGGCAGAGCAATGGCTCTCGTCCAACATAACCACTGCGGCGAATCCGGGGGGGGAGTCCTGGCCAAATTTGTACCGGACTTGTGAGACGACGGTCGCGCCCGCACGTTCCGCGGCGCGTGCCATGGCATTCAGGACCAGCTTGTCGTTAAGGCACACTTCACGTGCCACATTGCGGCAATCAACTAATAGATGTCTTCCCTTATACAACTCATAAACCCTCCTTGTCGCATGTAGATGCGTCGTGCCGCCTTACGCACTACTCCTTGCTCAAGGGAGGCCTGAGCTTGGGGACGGCTAATCCTCAATTCAACTACGCTTCGCGTCCAAAGCGGGCAAATTTAAACAAACAACGGGACCCTTGTCAAGTAAAAAATGCATTATCTCGCGGCGCCGCCGGGACTTCGAGCGGCCCTGCCGCCTCCTG
>JAAYAQ010000623.1 GCA_012719295.1 Candidatus Hydrogenedentota bacterium
CCCCGTTCTGGTCCGGCGTTTTGAAGCGGGGATCAGTGCATTGTGAGGCCGCCGTCGATGGCAATGGTGGCGCCGGTAATGTAGGCGGCCGACTCGGAAGCGAGGTAGCCGACGAGCCCGGCGATTTCTTCGGGATGGCCGGCGCGGCCGAGCGGGATGCGCGCCAGCATGGCCTCACGCATCTCGCCCTGGATCACCGCGGTCATGTCGGTTTCGATGAGACCCGGCGCGACGGCGTTGACGGTGATGTTGCGCGAACCGAGTTCGCGGGCGAGCGAGCGGGTCAGCCCGAGGAGACCGGCCTTCGCGGCGGCGTAATTGGCCTGGCCCGCCTGGCCGACGATGCCAATCACGCTCGAGATGTTGATGATGCGCCCCCACCGCTGTTTCATCATGCCGCGCACCACGGCCCGGCAACAACGGAACACGCCGGTAAGGTCGGTGTCGATGACCTGCGCCCAGTCGTCGTCTTTCATGCGCATGAGGAGGGTATCGCGCGCGAGACCCGCGTTGTTGACCAGGATCGCGACAGGACCGAACGCGTCTTCCACGGAGGCGATGAGCGCCGCGGGCGCGTCGGGGTCCGCCATGTCGGCCTGGAACGCCCGCGTGCCGTGGCCGAGCTCGTTTGCGGCCGCCGTGGCCGTTTCGAGGGAGCGCCCGCAGATCGCGACCTGGGCGCCCCGGCCTGCAAAATACGCGGCGCATGCCCGGCCAATGCCGCGCGTACCGCCCGTGATCAAAACAACCTTCCCATCAAATGCGGTCATGCCTGTTCTCCCAATGCCGCGGCCGCTTCGAGCGTGCCGACAGGGGTGACGGACGGCGCGTTTTCGGTGCGTCGGGCCAGACCTTGAAGCACCCGTCCGGGGCCAACCTCGAGCGCCTCGACAGGGCCCAGGGCAGCCATAACCTCAGTCCAGCGCACGGGCGCGCAAAGTTGGCCGGCCAGCAACTCGCGGATGCGCTCCGGCTCGGTCTCCTCGCGGCCGCTTACGGACGAAACAAACCGAGTCTCCGGCGTAGCTATCGCGACGGGTTCCAGGAACCCGCGGAAGGTCACGCTCGCGGGACGCATGTATTCGGAATGAAACGGTCCCGAGACATTGAGGCGCATGACGCGCTTGGCGCCGGCCTCTTTGAGCGCGTGCTCGGCTGCGTCCAGCGCGGCAATGGTCCCCGAGACGATGGTCTGGCCGGGACCATTGTAGTTGGCCACCTGGACGCCCCCGGGCAGAACCGCTTCGATGGCAGCGGCATCGAGACCCAGCACGGCCGCCATGGCGCCTTCCGGCACGTTCTCCGACATCAACCGGGCGCGTTCCTGGACCACGCGAAACGCCTCTTCAAACGCCAGAGCGCCCGCTGCCACCAGCGCGGAGTATTCGCCCAGACTGTGGCCGGCACACAGCGACGGCGTCGCGCCGGCGGCCGCCAGATGCGCCGTGATGGCCACCTCCACCGTCAGCAGGGCGGGCTGCGCCATACGCGTATCCGCCAGATCCGCGTCTGAACCGTGGAACAGCGTATCGAGCCACGCGGCGCTGGTCATGGCGGCGGCGCGATCAAAGATGTCCCGGGCCGCCGCGCTGGCTTCCCGGAAATCGGCGCCCATGCCGGGCGCCTGGCTTCCCTGGCCCGGATAGAGAAACGCGGTCATGGATTGGCCTCCTGGGCGTTCAGGTGCGCTTCGGTGTTGCGCAACCGTTCAATGCCGTGGCGGATGTGTTCGTTGATTCGCGAGCGCACGGCCCGGCGCGCTCCCAGCAGCGAATTCTTGACGCCCAGCGAGGAACACGACCCGTGCAGGATGATGACAACGCCCTTGACGCCGAGGAGGGGCGCCCCCGAATACATGTTGGGATCGGTTTCCCGCTTGAGCCGGCGATAGGCGCCCATGCTGAAAAACGCGCCCAGCTTGCTGATCCAGGTCGACATGAGCTCGCGGTGCA
>JAAYAQ010000152.1 GCA_012719295.1 Candidatus Hydrogenedentota bacterium
ATGACCGACGGGGGCGCCGGTCCCACACCGGAATAGAGCGGCGTCACGGCGGGGTTGGAATTTCCCGGGCGCATGCGCCACCATAAGACGCGGCTGGAGCAGCTACGGAACCATAACCAGGAGAGCCACACCGTGTCATTGCGCGTGAAGTTCGGGCTGCTCATCGTGCTCATCTTCGGACTGGTCACGGTGGCCATGTCGCTGCTACAGGTGCACTGGGTGCGCACCCTTGTCTTTGAACACACCGAGGCACGCATGGCCCAGAACATTCACGCGGCATGGAATGTCCTGGGCAGCCGGCAGCGGCTCCTCGAAGCGCACGTGTCGGCCCTGGCGGAGCTGGGCGAACTGGAGGAATACCGCGAGGTCGGCGCCGGACGGATGGAGGAAGTGCTCCGGCTGTACCGCGCTCGGTGGGGCCTGGACTTTGTGGCGCTTGCGGATGCGGAGGGCCGGGTCGTCATGGATGACGGGTCGCTGCGGGACGGCGCGGTTTTGCCCGTCTTTGGCGAAGTGGCCGGTCCCTCCGGAGAGGCGCAGGTCTGTTCAGGATACGCGGTGGCATCGCCCGCGGTTTTCAGCGCGCCCGGGGTGCGGGAACGGCTTGCGGCGGACGGCGGCCCGCGGGAGGCGATGCTGCTGCTGGCCCAGCACCGGCTGGACCCCGGTTGGGCCCATGAGGCGGACTGGCTGGTGGCGGGCGTGGTCCTCAACGGCGCCCATCAACTGGTTGACGCGATCCACAACACGATTTTTCCCAGCGAATTCTACAAGGGGAAACCCCTGGGCACGGCCACGATCTTTCTGGGCCCGGTACGCATCGCCACCACGGTATCGCTCGAAAACGGCAGCCGCGCCATCGGCACGGTGGTCAGCGACGAGGTCGCCGAAAAGGTGCTGAAACGGGGGGAACCGTGGACCGGTCCGGCCCTGGTGGTCGGCAACTGGTACGTGTCGCGCTACGATCCGATCCGCGCTCCGAACGGCAGCGTGGTCGGCATGCTCTACATCGGCGAACGGGAACAAATCTACAAGGACATCGAATCCCGCACGCTCCTGACCAGTCTTTCCGTTCTGTTCACCATCATGGTGGGAGCCCTGGCGCTCTCGTTCGTGCTGATTTCGAAGGTATTGCACCAGATTACCGCGCTGGACCGCGCGACGAGGGGTTTTGCGGGGGGAGACTACAGCGCACGCGCGAATATCGAGACCAATGACGAGATCGGCGGTCTGGCCCGCTCGTTCAACCGTATG
The DNA here is from genome assembly GCA_012719295.1 of Candidatus Hydrogenedentota bacterium. Lineage (GTDB taxonomy): Bacteria > Hydrogenedentota > Hydrogenedentia > Hydrogenedentales > SLHB01 > UBA2224. The sequence goes on from JAAYAQ010000152.1 coordinate 1,255, forward strand.
GCGGCGACCATTCAAGACGACCGCGCCAAAATCATGCACCAGAAGGAAGAAATCGAGAGCGCCAACCGGGGATACATGGGGATGCTGAGCTTCGCCACGCACGAATTCCGCAATTCCATCGGCGCGGCCCTGCTGAACCTCCAGCTCATCAAAGAAGGGTCGTTCGGGAAGATCGAGGGCGAAGTGCTCGAAGGCGTCGACATTGTCGAGAAGAGCCTGTGTTACATGAGCGACATCAGCGACAATTTCCTCCAGCTTTCGCGCATCGAGCGCGGCGAACTCAGCGTGACCCCGGCCCGCGTCGATCTGAGCAAGTCCATCGTCGCTCCCGTGCTCCAGGACAAGAAGGGGATCATGGATTCCCGCGGGATGGCGCTGGACACGGACATCCCGGACGGTTTCTGTCTCCATGCGGACCCGAACCTGCTCCGGGTGGCGCTCGAAAACCTCGTCAGCAACGCCATCAAGTACGGCCCGGAAGGGGGGCGGATCGTGATCGCCGCGCGCACCACAGACCGCGGCGCCGAGGTCAGCGTTTGGAACGACGGTCCCCCGATCCCGCCCGATCAGGTGGGTTCCCTGTTCGAGAAATTCCGGCGTTTTGACTCGGATTCCCTGTCCAGCAAGCGCGGCGCGGGGCTCGGCCTGTTCCTGGTCAAGCACATCGTGGACCGGCACGGCGGCCAGGTGGCCGTCGAATCCAGCGAAGCGGCGGGCACGCGCTTCATCCTGCGTTTCCTGGCCACATGACACCGGCGCACGGCGCTCTTTTACGGGAAGAGAGTGGCCCTCAGAGTCTAAATACCCCGTTCGGATGACCGGCGAGAGCGCTGGTCCCACGCGGGAGACGGCAAAACAATCGCCGGCGCCTCCGTATCAGGGGGACGGCGGGGTGGATTCGGTCGTCGTTTCGCCGCCGGGCGCGTCCGCCGGCGCGGTCTTGCGGCCGAGTTCTTCAATCCGCAGACCGGCCCGCTGTTCGCCGCCCCCGAGCGACTTGTAGCGGATGTACTGCACCAGGGCTTCCTGCCGGTTGCCCTTGGCGTAATGGAAATCCGCCAGCATCAGCACAAGCTTCGGGTCATCCGGGAGAACGGGGAGGGTCTTGGACAACAGTTCGATGCCCTTATCGTATTCCTGCCAGCGCATGTACTGTTTGCCGACGGCCGGCACGATCTGCAGCAGGTAATGACGGGCGCAGGCATCGTTCGGGTCGAGTTTGAGCGCCTCGACGAAATGATCCTCCTGGTTGCCGCCGACCATGCCGCCGTAATACGCGCTGACCCCCTGGAGATCGATGCGGCGGGCTTCGTGACGGCGCTGGATCGCCTTGCGCAGCGCCTGCGCCCCTTCGTCGGGGATCCCCTCGAACGAGATGCGCGGCACCGGACTTTCGAAATGCGGGATGAGCTCATCGAGAATGGCCGTCACATGCCGTTCGTACATGAGCTTCGGCGCAACAAATTCGGCCCAGGGCCGGTCGTCGGTCATGACCGTGCCCCCCTGGGCGTAGGCGTCGATGGCCTCCTTGCCCATGAAATAGCTGGCCAACAGCTCGGGAATGTCGTGGTACCCCGCGGCGGCCAGGGCTTCGCACACGGCGGGATTCTCGAGGCGCGCGCGCAGGGCCGCCATGTCGAGCACCAGGGGCTGGTTGGAGCCCGTGAGGAACAGGTCGGCGTTGACAAACCAGGCGCAGTAGTCCGGAAACACCGTCGTGAAGGTGTAGACGAGCGACCGGACAATCTCGGGGCTGAGGCTGTGGAGCGGCACCCACTGCGACACCACCCCGCCCGGCGCCAGGTGGGCCAGGCAGGATTCGTAGTACTCGCGGGTGTAGAACGTCGACACCCCCGCCTGGGCCAGGGGCATGGGTTCAAACGTGATCAGGTCGTAGTGATTGCGCGTGGTCAGCAGAAAATTGCGGCCGTCGTCGATGATGAAATTGGTCTTCGGGTTCTCGATGACATTGAGGTTGTGTTCGCTGAAGTAGTGCGCCGCGTCGAGCACGTCTCTCGAGAGCTCGACCGCGTCGATGCGTTTGAACGTGTCGGACAGGCCGAGGGTTCCCGCCGTGATTCCCGAGCCGAAGCACATGAACAGCACGTTCTCGGGGTTGTGCGCGAACATCAGGGGCAACGCGCCCTGAAGCCGGTTCATGCGCACGCCCTTCTCGATGGACGCCGTGGCCTGCATGGCGTTGATCCACAGGTAACGGCCCGGTTCACCGTCCTCTTCGTCTTCCTCGGCGACCACGACGGTACCTTCGACGCCCTCGGCATAATGCAGAATCTCGCTCTTTTCGGGGAGGTAGGCCCGGTTGACGGCCAGGCCGGCGTTGGCGGGCATGTGGGTCAGCGCCCAGACCAGCAGCCCCGCCGCGGCGGCCGCCGCAATGCCTTTACGCACAATTGACCGGCCCGGGCTCGCCAGGGTCACGAGCAGCCCCCCCGCGAAAAGCGCCGACCCGAGCGTCACGATGCCCCGGTGCGTGCCCAGCAGCGGGATGATCAGAAAGCCGCCCGCGAGACTGCCCAACACCCCCCCAAACGTGTTGGCGCTGTACAGGACGCCGATGTCGCGCCCCAAGCGGTCCCGGCCGGCCGTCACCGCCCGCACCACGAACGGAAAGGTCATGCCAAAGAGGAAGGTGGGGAGAAACAGCACGGTAAACGACAGCACAAACCGGCCCCGCACGATCCCCGCCCAGCGGTATCCGGTTTCCTGCATCATCGGCCCGTACTGTCCGGCGACGCGGGCGAAATTGCCCAGCATGAGGATGCACGCGATGCCCACGCACATCTCGACCACCCCGAACGTGAACGCCGGGCTCTTGACCCGGTCCGCAAGCACCGCCGCGACGGCGCTTCCCAGGGCAATCCCGCACAGCATGGCCACCAGCATCGTCGTGAACGCGTACGTCGTTCCCGTGAACACCAGCACGAGGAGGCGGGTCCACACCACCTCGAGCGCCAGCGCGCAAAACCCCGACAGGGCAAACACGGCAAGCACCAGCCCGGCCTTCCCGGCCGTGAGGAACACGCCGGCGCTTGCGCCCGCGGTTTCCGGCGCCTCTTCGCGCGGGGAGGCCGTCAGGGCCAGCCGGGACAGGCCGATGGCCAGCACGCCCGCCACCGCGTTGGCCGCCGCGCCCACCAGCGTTGTGCGCAAATACCCGTATTCCGCCAGAAGCCAGAATCCCGTGAACGCGCACCCCGCCACCGCTCCGAAAGTGTTGATGCTGTACAACGCGCCGATTCGCAGTCCCCGGGTCCGCGCGCTGGCGGTCACATACTTGGCGAGCAGCGGCAGGGTGGCCCCCATGAGCACCACCGGCACCAGCAGGAAGACCAGTGAAAGCGCCGCACGCAATCCGACCGCGAAGGCCCGCTGGCCCGAAAACGCCCGCAGCGCCGGCACAACCAGTCCTTCGGCGGGGCTGATCATCACAATGAACAGAATGGCCCAGGCGCCGATGAGCAGTTCAAACACGCCATACAGCCGCAGCGGGTTCCTGCTCCGGTCCGCCAGACGCCCGCCCCACAGGCTGCCTACCGCCAGGCCCAGGAAGTAGATCGACAATACCGTGCTCACGGCATAGGCAGCCGTCCCGAAAAGCAGCACCAGTTTCCGGGTCCAAACCACCTGGTACAGCAGCCCGCAGGCGCCCGACGTGAAGAAGATGGCCAGCACCGCCACAAACACGGCCAGCTCACGCAATCCCGGCCGGTGATTCCTGAAAAAACGCACCACAACACTGCGCGAAGTATCCATGACTGCTCTTCCTGCTATTGACCTGAATAACGTGCGCGGTGATGCTAGCCGACGGCCCCGCGACGAGTCAATGAACGCCCGCCTGGCGGGCGCACGCAAGGGTCCGTTTCCCCGCCGGGAACGAGAATCTGCGCGGGAAAAGCCCATTTTCAATGTAGGGTTAACGCCTACTCCATGCGTAAGTACTTTCCACTACAAAACTTGTAGGGATTTTGCGCGCGAGGCTTGACATTGCCGGGCGTCTTTGATAGCATTATTTTCGTTATTAAACCTTTTCTTAGTCATTTATGTTTATAGTTCTGGGGCGTTGGTGTTGACGGCCCGTTGACCTGTAGTTCTGCTTCATCTTTCGTTCATCCCGGTGACTTGTAGAGGAAGGCGCATCCATCTGTAAGAGAACCAGGAGAAGTCAACGTGGCCGTATTCAGATACTCAGCCGTGGTGAAGAATCGCGAAGAGATGATGGAATCAGGCACCATTGTCGCCCGCGACGAAGAGAGAGCGCGCGAAAAGCTGGAACGCCTGGATCTCACCGACGTCCGGCTGAAGCGCATCGGCGGCATTTCGGGTCTGTTCAAGTCATTGACGGCGGACATTCGCTAACGGCCCATAGCCAGTGCACGCGCTGCGGGGGGATTATCTTCGCGGTTCGCCGCGAAGCACAGCGAGAGCGGGGGCAAGCACGTCTACCGACGCGGCCCCTGCATTCAACAGGACGGCGGCATTCTCGCCTACCGTGCATCCCGTGGTGACCACGTCGTCGATCAGCAGCACATGCCCCCTGGGCGGGGGAGCGGCGGCGTCCACGGCGAACGCGCCCTCGATGTTTCTGCGCCGTTCCCGCGGATCGCGGAGCGTGCTCTGGGTGCGAGTGGGCCGGATTCTGCGCAGAACGGAGGCCACGGCGGCCCGGGGAAACACCGCGGCCACTTCGCCGGCCAGAAGCCGGGCCTGGTTGAAGCCGCGTTCGCGTTCACGCACGGGGTGAAGGGGAACAGGCACCACCATATCGTACCGGTCGCACTCCAGTTCCTGTTCCGCGAAGGCGGCCATGAGTTCCGCGAGGGGCCTCGCCAGGCGTCGTTTCCCATGGAACTTGAACAGCTTGATCGCTCTTTCCATGACCCCGTCATACCGCGCCACCCCGTACATGCGCCGCACGGGACGTTCCGGTCCCGCGGCGATGCAGCGGCCGCAGGGAAAATTCGAGCGCGTGCCCAATCCGACAGCCGCGCGGTGCGGACGGCCGCATACAGTGCAGAAGGGCCGCTCAATACGCGGCATGAGCTCCCAGCAGGTGGCGCAGAAGTAGCCGTTATCATCCGTCAGCAGCCGGCGCCGGCATGCCTGGCAGAAAATGGGAAACACCAGGTTCTTGGCCGCGAGGGCCCACTCGTGCCATCGTTCCCCCCGCACCAGCCTCATGGCGCCTCCCGAATGGCGGGCGCCCCCCACATGACCCAGTCGCAAACGCAGGAGCCCGCCGAACCGGTCGTCAGGGCGAGCACCGCGGGGCGGCCGGCCCACCGGCGTATATCCGCGCGGAGCGAGACCAGCCCCTCGCCGGGCAACACCCGGGCGCGGGCCACTTCCTGACCGTTGATCTCGACCACGCAGTCGGCCCCGGTGGACTCATCCGCCCCGTCGCGAAGGCCGACGGACGCCTCGAACGCCGACGCCGACGGCGGCAGAACCGCGGAATACACGGCCACGGTCGTGCCTTCGTCGGGGGGATGCACGAACAGACCGCGCACCTCATTCCCGCCAACGCGCCCGGTGTCGGGTCTGGCCAGGGCGTGGGGCGGCGCCACCAGACGCTGCCCCAGCGCATCCAGGAAAACGGTCGTAAACGGCGCGGCGGCGAGCTCCAGCGGCACGTCCGTGGGCGCGGGCAATTCGCTGAGAAAGTAGATGGAACCCGGCAACGGGAGATCCACGGCAAGGCCGGTGGCGCATGCCCGCATCGGGAACAGCTCGCCTCCGGCTGCCGCATGCGTATACGCCACGGCGCCTCCCAGCTCGACCGTGCCCGTGCCATGCAGGCGGCGCACGACGCGGGGCGCGTACCAGCGCGCCCAGTCACACGTGGGGTTGTTCGCCGGACCGGGGTCCACGGCCAGTTCGAACGTGACCGTGCGGCCTGCGAATCGCGTCAAGTCGAGCTGCACCGGCACCGGCGTGTCTCCGGCGGTGTGCACCGCCTCTTCCAGCGTTTCCCCGGACGATTCCACCCGCACGGAGAACGTCGCGCCGTCGGTGCGGCCCACGGCGCCTTTGTCCATGGCTGCGCTGGATTCGAAATGGAGCTCGCCGGAATCGGGCAGGGCCACGTCGAATCGGGCGTAGGTAACGCCGGTGCCGCCTTTCCAGGGCGGATGAACGTGGAGCACGGTCCCGTGCGGATCGAAGAACGCGCCGTCAGGGGACGGGCCCTCGCCTTCGAGAGCGTGCCCGCCGCCGGCGAGGCGCGACCCGCGTTCGGCCTGTTCAATCAGGGCGGGGATATCCGCGACGACGCCCCCCTGCTGCCCGGTTCGGACCATGCCCACAGGCGCATCAAGTATCACCCCTTCAGGGCGGTATCCGTCGGGCAGAGCCGCCAGGTGCGGCGCCGACACATCGCGCGGGTCGCCGAAATAGGGGTACCACGCTTCGGGGGTCAGGCCGAACAGGCGCGCACCGTCGTAGGCCTGCCAGCCCGGAATGGTGCCCGGGAGGGCCGCCGCGTCCACCCCGGAGATCGTGCGGGAGATCTCGTGTTCGCCCGCCAGAAGCCGGTGGTCCGTGGTGCGCACCACACGTTCCCCGCTGGCCGATCGGTATGGAAAGGCAACGGTGTCGGGCCAGGGGTCGTCCAGGGCGAGTTCAGGGCGCGCCGTGAACCAGAAGGCCGCTTCCTCGCGAAACTGCCGCATGAAGCCGCCGGGATGATCAAGGTCGCCCGGGGACAGCTTGAGGGTCGGAATCACGCCCCAGTGTTCGTAGGCCTCGTTCCAGGCCGCATAGAGCTGGCCCGACGCGGGCGGCGCACAACCCAGGTAGCCGTTGATGATCGTGTACGGCCGGAACAGATACGAGCTAATCGGGTGCGCGGCCTCGAGCAGGGCCCGGTCCCAGGCGCCCTCGGCGTGGCGCAGGCCCCACGCGTGCCGTTGCGCGAACGCCTCATGCCGGTACGTGACCTCGTTCAGCCCCTCGCCGCTCAACGCGACCCCGGGCAGGGCTTCGCGGAGCTGCCGGTGCAGGGCAATGTTGCCCTCGGCCATGGTCATGCCGTCGATCCGGCCGTTGTGGTCGTTGTAGATGCACAGGGTCTGATCGAGATGCAGCGCGTCGACCGCGTACGTCTGGCACAGGCGCGCCATGCGGTCCGTGAACAGGTCGCGCCAGGCCCTGCATGCCGGATTGATATAGGCAAACTTGATCTCGGGCGTGGCGCGGGTCCACAGCCACCATTCCTTCTCGTGCGGTCCCCACGGACTGCGCACCTGATACGGTTCAAACTGCTCGTAAAGCGCATTCAGCGGGTCGACGCCGAAGTAATTGACGTGCAGCATCACCTTGAACCCGAGCGCGTGCGCCCGGTCAATGAACGGTTTCAGGTCGTCATGGACATCGTCGTAGTTGGGGTAATCGCGGTCGTATCCCGGAGAGCGCCAGCCCGGCACGTAGAGCATGGTCTGCGCGGGCTCGAGCGCCCCGCCGAGACGTTCGAGCGTCTCCAGGTTAAGCCCCAAAATGACGCAGCACCGCACGTCCTTCACCCACGACGGGTGCTGTTCTTCAACGGGCGTGGGCGCAAACGCCTGCACCATCCAGTCGCGGTAGCGGCGCGCCGGAACACGCCAGTCGCCTGCGTAGACCCCGAGCCGCCACTCGGGCGACGCGAGCGCGCTGTTCTCTTCGAACGGCGCATACGCCATCGCGATGAAGCGCAGACGCCAGCCGGTCCGGCTTCGCTCAACCACCAGGCGCTTGAATTGGGATTCCGGGTCCCGCGCCCAGACATAGAATCCCGCGCCGGCGCCCTCGACAATCACCAGCTGCGCTTCCCACGACATCGGATAGTCGTAGGTGAACCGGGCGCCCGGCGTGGCCGCGGTGAGCCGCACGCCCGAGTGCCCCGGCACAAGGATGTTCCGGTCCAGCGGGATCCCCGCGATACCCCATTCGACCCCCCACAGGCCCTCCTGGGGACAGACGGCCTCCTGCCGCACGGCGATCTCATCCGCCTCGGCCGTCACGGCCGTCCGCACGTGCGTGCCGGGCAGCTCCGGGAATCCGGCAGCGCGCCACGACCATCCCGCGGGTTCCGTGTCGACCGTACGCGTCTGGAACGACCCGGCGGTCACGATGTCGTCGAGCCGGTGCAGGCAGGCGAAAGCGTCCAGCGCCCCGTCGAACGCGGCAAAGACGCGCCCGTCCGCGCCGGACAGGCCGACGAGCGTCCC
>JAAYAQ010000153.1 GCA_012719295.1 Candidatus Hydrogenedentota bacterium
CCGGGCGACGGTTCCGACTACGACATGGGCGCTTATGAAGCCGCCCGCTACTTCGCCCCGGCCGACGTGAACCGTTCCGGCGAGGTGGACGCGGTGGACGTCCAGCTTGTGATAAACGCAGCCCTCTCCCTGGAGACGGAATGGAACTGCGACACCAATGGCGACGGCGCTGTCAATGCCGTCGACATTCAAGGTGTGATCAATGCCGCACTCGGCCTCTAACCGGCGGATGTGATACGCTGGTGCAGGAAGATGAACGTATCGATCGGTGTCGTCGCTGCCTGCCGAAGAAGGAGACCTTCAATGGCGATCTGGCCGTGCCCTGTGGCGATTGTGCTCGCGGTTTGCGTGTGGAGTGGCTGTGCGGCGGCGGCCGAACCGGCCGCGCGGTGGCCGCTCGGCACGGATGGCCAGGATGTCTCCGGCAACGCCCGGCACCTGGAGAATCACGGCGTCGCATTCGGCGCACCGTCCCCGGATGGGACGCCTGCCGCCCGGTTTGACGGACGAGCCGCCTGGCTGGGGCTGCCTGAAAAGACCGCGCCGGGCTTCGGCGCGGGTGAGTTCTCGCTCTCGCTGTGGGTGCATACCGAAGAGGTGCTGGATGACAATCTCGGCGACCTGGTGAGCAAATACGACGCATCGTCGCGCACCGGACTCAATCTGGGCATTCTGACGTGCTCGGGCGTGTCGAATTCGCAACCCAACTACCGGACCGTTCATTTCGGCATTGATCAGGGGCAGCTGGACACTCAGTGGACGGACTGCGGGCGCCCGGGCAACGCGGTGTTCATCTTCGGCATGGCTGTGCACGAGGGGGATCTGTACGCGGCCACCTGCGAACCGGGAGCGGGGGAGTCGGGCCGGGTGTACCGGTATGCCGGCGGGTCGACCTGGCTCGATTGCGGCAGCCCCGACGCCAGCAATGCGGTGGGAGCGCTCGCGGTGTACGATGGGCGCCTCTACGCGGGCACCTCCTGGTATGACACCACCGGCTCGGCTCTGGACGCGTCGCCCAACACGACTCCCGGCGGCAAGGTCTACCGGTACGACGGCGGTACGCAGTGGACCTACTGTGGAACGTTGTCCAATTCCGAGACCGGCGAGGCCGGTACGATGGGCGGCATGGGCGTCTATCGCGGCAAATTGTATGCAACCACGCTGAAACGGGAAGGGTTCGGCCTGTACCGGTTCGAGGGCGGATCGGAATGGGTGTATTGCGGAAACCCGGGGAGGCGCGTCTTGAACCCCAGCGTCTTCAACGGGGGGCTCTACATGGTGTCGTACGATGCGCCCGGCGGACCATTCCGGTATGACGGCGCCACCTGGGATTACACGGGCAAGACCATCGACCCGCCCATCCATCAGGATTACTCGTTCACCGTGTATGGCGGCCGCCTGCACGTGTCAACCTGGCCCGACGCCAACGTGTACCGCCTCGACGAGAACGGCGTCTGGACCCTGTGCGGACGGCCCGGCGAGGAACTGGAAACCATGGGCATGATGGTCTACAACGGGGCCCTCTATACCGGCACCCTGCCTTCTTCGAAGGTATACCGGTACGACGGCGGCACGCGGTGGACGCCCATCGGCCAGCAGTTGGACACCGCGGAGGGCAAGTACCGGCGGGCGTGGTCCATGGCCGTGTATCAGGGCAAGCTGTTCTGCGGGACCCTCCCGTCGGGCCGGGTATTCTGTCTGGAGGCGGGCCGCAACGCAACGTGCGATGACGCGCTCGAACCCGGCTGGCGGCATGTGGCTGCCGTGCGCGAGGCAGGACGGCTCCGTCTCTACATCGACGGGCGTCCCGTGGCGGTGAGCGCCTCCTTCGACCCGGCTAGTTACAATCTGGCCAACGGCGAACCGCTGCGGCTCGGGGCCGGTTCCGGCGATTTCTTCAATGGATGGATGCGCGATGTGCGGCTCTATGAGACGGCCCTGCCGGAACAAGACGTCCTCGAACTCCATCGCGCCGGTCACGGCGCGGAATAAGGGCCAACAGCACGGCCGTGCCGCCCCGGGCGGGGGAGGGGAGGAGCATCAGCGGGGTCCGCGCAACGGACAGAATCGCCGCTTACTCCATCGCCGCCGTGAGCTGCTCACATTTCCGGACGATATACCCGTGAAGAGCACGGCGGAGCCAGGCGTACCGGCCGGCGTCGACCGCCGCCCGGATGTCTGCTTCCATCCTGTCGGCGCCGATCGGAAGCGCTGCGTTGGCGGCTTTCAGCCGTTCAAACTGCGCCAGGGCGATTTCCGCGTCCTTTTGAAGCTCGCTGACGATGCCGGGAGGCGGCGCAGCGGTAAACCCGCCGACCGTTACCCCGCTGTCGAGCGCAAAGGAACGCAGCTCGTATGGTCCGAGGGTCATGGCCCACTGAGACGGTGCATCAAGCACCTGCTGCGTCGCCAGCTCCGTCACCTTCGCGGGGCCCGACAGGGCGAGTTCGACGGCGACGGGATAATAATCCCGGTTGACGAGATAGAGGAACTGCCGCCCCTCATGTACGAGGGAACGAACCGCAACGGGGTCCGTTGAGCCGCCCACGGTGTTGAATTTCGTCGCAGGGAGGGCCCGGTATGCGCGCGCGAACCGCTGGATACGTTCGGTGTTCACCGATTCAAGGAACAGCCCTCCGCGCGTGATTCGGCAGGCGTCGAGTTCCGCCAGCGCATGGGCGTAGTGTTCCATGAAATGTTCGCCGGCGGGCAGCGGCGGGGTAATCCGGAGTTGCGAATCCCACCAGAAGCCGTCCTCGGGATACGTGGAATTGATGCGGAAGATGCCCTCGGCCGGCTTCCCGCTCATGAAGGCCAGTGTCTGCGCTTGTGCGTCGTCCGCCTCGCACGGGAACCATGTGTGCGTACCCCAGGCTTCGACCCAGCTGTTGAAGATGAACACGCCCGGTTTAGTCTGGGCGTATGCGGCGTTCAGGGTCGCGGCATCGAGGAAATCGTGGTCGCGGAACATGGCGCTTTCCTCGAGCGCCATGTTCACCCCTGAGGTGCCCCAGCCGTCGCGGTCGCGCGCCGGGGTGAAGCAGAGATCAACCTCAATATTGGGGTCGCTCTGGTACAGCGCGATGTCGAATCCGCCATCGCGATACAGGTCCGCGGTGCTCTGGCGGGCATACAACTGATGGCCGGGCGTTTTCGACAAGCCGAGTATCTGCGCGACGGTGGTTTCGGTCCAGAGTGTGATCGTCACGCGGAGGTCCGGCCGCTGTGCCACGACCGCGTCGCGAATGCGGCAAAACAGCGCGTGGATCTTCGCGCACCGCCAGTCGACCCATTCCTTCCGGCGCTCGCCCGTGAGAAACGCGTGGCGCTTTGAGAACCGGTCCGGCGCGCGAGGGTCGACGGGCACCTCAATCCCCGTCTCCCGAGTGAACAGCCCAATCGTGTAGTCGTCGTATCCCGCATCGAGCGACGCATACCACAGGATCGTCGCGTGCCACAGGTTGAACGAGATGCCTTTAAACGACGGGTGCCCTCTATACCGGCCGGCTATCTCTTCCGCGAGCCCGACAACGGCATCTTGCACCACCGGATGCAGGGGATTAAAGATGGGCCCCGCGCGATAGGGCTGCCCGCTCAATTCGCCGTAGGCCCAGCCATCGAAGGTTCCCGCGACCTGGTCCGGAAAATTCAGTACGTTGTAGAGCGGCGTCCAGTCCTGTGTGCCGGCCTGCACCTGATCGCTTCCGAGCATGTTGTTGATCGTGTCGCCGCCGGCTTTGATGGACTCGAGATCGATGTTCATTCGCTGCATCAAGGTGCCGAGCCGGAGGAGCGTCACCGCGGCCTGGAAGTCCAGGCCTTCCGCGTCGAAACGTTCGAGAATCTCCTCGACCCAGTCGGCCGGCTGGGTGGTCCAGCGGCAGTATTGTTTGCGGTCGGGCGCGACGACGGTGTTGAAGTTTCCCGAGGGTTCGCGCTCGCTGGGATAGAGCGGCCCATGGTACCAGACGACGGGGTAGACCAGCAGGTTCTGGCCCGAATGGCGCGCGTAGGCGGCCATGCGGTCGACCCAATCCGCATGCGTAACGGCGCCCGCGCTGGCGCATGTGCCGCAGGGGTCCTCAAACTGAATGCCCAATTCGCGGCGGGACCCGTTGTGCGGATCTCCGGGCACATCCAGGGGCGGCAAACCGGGCAGCTCGAAGATTTTTATGTCCGCTGCGGCGGCGGGTTCGCCGTCGCTCCAGGTCATGAACACGATGCTGCAGTCCGTCCACCGGGGCCAGAAAATCCGGCGGATCTCGAGCATCTCCCCGGAAACCGGATGTTCGAAATCCGTGTAGACACCCGTGGTCAAGTCGTAACACGTGCCGTCCATGACACACATGAACCGCCGCTTGTCGTCGGGATACCGTACGACGGCGACGTGTGGACGGCCCGTGTTTTCTACCTGGAACCGGTAGCCGAAGCGCGAAAGCGGTCTGCCTTCGGCCTCGCGGTACGCCCCGATGGGCGACTCGGCGACGGACACGGCCCCGTGCGCAAAATAGGTTTCCGCGGGATAGTCTCTGGTGCAATCGAATTCCGCCACGAGCCGCGGGGCTTGGGGCTCTTCAGCGGATCCCGCCTGTCCTGCCGCCAGGATGCAGAGTGCCAGTGTGCCGATGCGTGCGTACATCATGGATTGGACCACCTTGGGCTGTCCCCCATTCTGATGCATGGTTTTGACCAGATTGGGGCGGCCGGTCAGAACGTCAAGCCTGCTCAACTACCATTTCACCACGCCCGGTAAAGCAATTCAATCTTCGCGACACAAAAAAGCGGCGCTATCGCCCCTGCTCATTGGAGGGACGATTGACGCGGAACGCGCCTTCTGGTCAAATGGCATCAGCGGGATGCGGCAATTGCAGCCGGGGGCTGGCGAAACACGCCGCGAACGTGGGGAGGGGATATGGACAAGAGAATCTTCGGGTCAAGGCGCTGGATGCTGTTGCTGTCGGCCATGGTGGCCGTTCTGGCCGGGTCCCCCGCCTCGCACGGCGATGGGGTCGTGACTGTCCTCAACCCCCCGAGGTTTGAGATCGACAACGGTCGCGTGACCGTCTGGTATGACTCCGGACAGGCCGTGTGGGGCATGACCGCCCGGGATGGCTCTGTTTCGTTTTCCAACGGCGTGTCGGGTGTTCAACTCGGAGACGAAGAGAGCCGTGCCGACCGATCCTCAGTATGTTCAGCGCAGCGTGAACTGGGCCACGACGCGCTGGGGGATTACGTGCGCCTGCAGGTCACGTATCCGGGCCTCCCGCAGCTGGACGAACTCGTATGGAACGCCACGCTGCGGCCGGATGCCTCCTATGCGGTGTTCTCGGTGTCGGCTCGGGTCAGGTCCGGTGTGCCTGAGACGCTGCGGGGTATTCGGGTACTCGGCCTGACCGAAGACTCCGCCGTGCAATTCGGAGCGAAGCGGGATTGCTGGGCCTGCTTCATCGATTCGGGCCACCAGGGCGGCACCCGTGTCGCGCCCTGTTTTGAGGGCGGGCAGGCCAGCCATTCCTCCCCCGCGACGCTCCTGCTTCACGATGCCGCTGCCGGACAGTCGCTTCTGCTGGGCTGGCTGTCGTGGGGTGGCTCGAATCCGGGGGTACAGTTCACGGCGAGCAAGGCCGGCGGCGTGACCGCGGTATCGGCGGACTGCGTCTGCCACGCGGACGGTCTCGCTCAGCTTACAAGCGAGCCGTTCTTCGTGAGCGTCGAATCCGATCCGCTCGCGGCGCTGGAACAGTACGCACGGGAAGTGTGCCGCGCCAACAACCCGCCGATTCGAGAAGACACCTTAATGGGCTGGCTGTCGTGGTACTGTTCGCGCCTGACCATGACAGAGGAATTCGTCCTCGCGAACGCCAGAGTGGTGGCCGGGCAGTTCCGTGCATATGGCGTCGACACGATGCAGGTAGACCATGGCTGGGAATACCGTGATGTCGTCGGGCATTGGATCGCCAACGACCGGTTTCCGCACGGGATAGATTGGCTGGCCGACGAGTTGAAACGTCTCGACCTGCAGCTGGGCGTATGGATCGCCGCCAGTTGCGTCTCCGAGCACACCCCGTTTTTCGCCGGGCATCCAAACGCGCTAATCCGGAACGCCGACGGCGCCCCCAGCGTGTTCGTTGAAAAATGGCACTGGGCCCCTCACGGCAGGGTATTCAGCCTCGATCCGACCGACCCCGACGCTCAGCAGCACTACCGCGATTCGCTGCAACCGCTCGTGGACGCGGGCGTGCGGTATTACAAGGTCGACTTTATCGGAAGCTCGGGCAGTCTGTCGGGCGTGTTCCGCGACCCGCAACGGGCGCGGGGCTTTCCCATGTTGCGCTATGAGATGCAGCAGATCCGCGATGTCATCGGCGCTGACTCATGGCTTCGCTACTGTTCGGCGCCGTCAAACCCGTATTGCGGGATCGTGAACATCGGCGGCGCGACGGTGGACATCGGCAACGCTACGGGCAATTGGGAGCATCTGCGGAATTATCACATGCAGCTGTCGTCGTGCTGGTACAAGCATCGCACATTCTGGCACAACGAGCCCGATGCCCTGATCGTTGGGGAGGGCGCCGAAAACGAGGCCCGGCTGCGTTGTGCCTGGCTGGCGTTGAGCGGAGGGGTGGTGGCCCTCGGCGACGATCTGACCAGGGCCGCGCCCGCCCGCCTGGCCATGATTTCGAAATGCCTGCCGCCGTACGATGTCGCGGCGCGGCCGCTGGACCTGTTCGAACAATCCCCCGCGCGAATCTGGGACCTGACGGTGAACGCGCCGTGGGATACCTGGCACGTCGTGGGGCTGTTCAATCTCGACCAGGAGGAGATCTCCGTGCAGCTTCCGTTGGCGCGGTTCGGACTGGATGGCGTGCCGGTGACTGCGTGGGAGTTCTGGACGCAATCCATGGTCGGCGCCGGGCAGAATCCGCTCACCGTGACGGTTCCCGGGTACGACAGCCGCGTCGTCGCCGTGCGCCGGGCCAGGCCGCATCCCCAGATTCTCGGCACGGACATGCATCTTACCATGGGGGGCGTGGACGTGCCGGAAGCCGCGTGGAATGCGGGCGAGCTAACCCTGTCCGGTATTGCTGCTCGCGTGCCCGGGGCGCAGGGGACGGTGTTTGTCCGCGTTCCTGACGGTTATGAACCCGTTGAGGCCGGCCTGATGCGCGGAGAGGGAGTCCTGGCTGTTCCTATCGAATTCGCGGACCGCGAAGCAACGTGGTCTGCCGCGTTTCGGGCGGCGGGCAACGGCGAAGGGGAGTGATGCCGGAATCTGTCGAGCCCGGATGAAACCGGCCATGCGTTGGGGTAGAATAAGC
>JAAYAQ010000154.1 GCA_012719295.1 Candidatus Hydrogenedentota bacterium
AACCGGTATCCGGCGTTACGGCAGCCCTTCACGAGCGCGTCGCGGACGCCGGGCTCGAGGAGTTTCGGGATGTCGGCGGAATTGACCTCGATTCGGCACAGGTCGCCATGGTGCCGGGCGCGGTACTGGTGGAATCCCAGCGATTTGAGGACCTCCTCGGCCTGTTCGACGGACGCGACCGCCTCCCGCGACACCCGGGTCCCCGTGGGAAACCGGGAGGCCAGACACGCAAACGACGCCTTATCGGCGGTGGGCAGGCCGCGGCAGCGGCTTAGCAGGCGGATTTCGTCTTTGGACAGCCCGGCTTCCTGGAGCGGCGCGGCCACGGCGCGCTCCCGGGCGGCCCGGTGGCCGACGCGGGTCGGGTCGAGGGCGTCTTCCGCGATGGCGCCGTAGGCCGTGACGGCCACGCCCTTGTCGCGGGCGTAGTTTTCCATCTGCTGGAACAGTTCCGTCTTGCAGTGGTAGCAGCGCAGGGGGTCGTTTTTAAGGTAATCCTCGCGCTCGAACTCGTTGGTTTTGATGATGGCGAGGTTCCAGCCTCGTTCGCGGGCCAGGGCTTTTGCCGCGGCCAGTTCGGACCGGGGAATGCTTGGCGAATCCGCGATGACCAGTTCGGCGCGGTCGCCCAGTACCTCGTGCGCGACGGCGGCCAGATAGGTCGAATCCACCCCGCCCGAATAGGCCACCGCCATGCTGCCGTAACCGGAAATGAGCGATTTCAGGCGGTTTTCCTTCTCGAGGACCGGGTTCGGAATGTCGGTGACGGTCTCAGTCATTGAGCGCTCCTATGGCGATATCGCCCCGAATGCTTTCCACCCGCACGCGGCCGAACTCGTTCCGCAGCCGTTTTGAGGAACGTGCCGCCACCCGCACATAATTCCCCGTATACCCTTCCCACCAGCCGTCCTGTTGTTGTTCGAACAGGACCTCGACGGACGCGCCAAGGTAGCGTTCGTAGAAGGCCTGGCGTTTGGCCGCGCTGATGCGGCGGATCCGGGCGCTGCGGCGGTTGGCGGTTTTCGGGTCCACTTTGTCCGGCATGCGCTGGGACGCCGTGCCATCGCGTTCGGAGTATTTAAACACGTGAGCGTAGGCGATGGGGGCATCGCGAAGCACGGCGCAGGTTTCCTCAAACTCCGCGTCGGACTCCCCGGGCATGCCCACGAGGATGTCCGTGCCGACGCACAGGTCCGGCACGCGGCGGCAGGCCGTTTCGACGAACTCGACGAACTCGCGGCGCGTGTATCGGCGCTTCATCCGGCGCAATACGGCGTCCGACCCCGATTGCAGGGGGAGATGCAGGTAGGGCGCCAGCGCGTGCGCCGGCTCGGCCATGCAATCGAGCAGCTCGCCGGGGACGGTGGTCGGCTCGATCGAACTGATCCGGATGCGGGCGAGCCCCGGCAGGCCGTTGAGGTTGTTGACCACGTCGACGATGGTGAGCCCCTCGCAGGTGTAACACCCGAGATTGACGCCCGTCAGCACGAGTTCTTTGGCGCCCCGCGCAATGAGCGCCCGGGCCTCGTCGAGAAGGTTGCCCATCTCGCGGCTGCGGCTGCGTCCGCGGGCAAAGGGGATCACACAGAAACTGCACATGAAGTTGCAGCCGTCCTGAATTTTGAGGTTTGCGCGGCGTTCGGTGGGCGCGTCGCCGGCGAATTCGAGCGTGAAATCGGCGCGCTGGAGGTGGTCGCGGATGATCAGGGGCGTAGGGTTCTTCCCCTGCCGGACGAACTCGAGCAGGTTCATTTTCTCCTGGTTGCCGCAGATGAGGTCGATGCCTTCGATCGCGGCGAGCGCCTGATGTCCCGTCTGCGCATAGCAGCCGAGGACAGCCACGTAGGCGCGGGGATTCGCGCGGATGAACGAGCGGATGAGCCGGCGCGACTTGGCGTCGGCTTCGCGGGTCACCGTGCAGGTGTGGACCACGCCCAGGTCCGCGGACTCGCCGAACGGCACGATCTCGTAACCTTCCCGGCGGAGCAAATCCACCAGGATGCCGCTCTCGGACTGGTTCAGCCGACAGCCGAGCGTATGGATGGCGGCCCGCCGCCGGTCTTCGCGCGGCGCGGCCGGATCTGAGGCTTCGCGTCCGGACATGGTTCTCTACGCCGTCTCCTCGCTCGTCCTCAAGACCCATTCGGTCAGGAGGCGGACCCCGTATCCCGAGGCGTGTTTTACGTCGAGATAGGGGATGTTCTTGCCGCCCCAGGCGGTGCCCGCGATATCGAGATGCGCCCAGGGGGTATCGCCCACGAACTGCTTCAGGAAACAGCCGCCCATGATCGCGCCCGCTTCCTTCGGCGGCCCGATATTGCAGAGGTCCGCATGGGTGCCTTCGATGAGTTTGCCGTACTCGTCCCAGAGCGGCAGGCGCCAGACCCGCTCGCCGGTGACCGCCCCGGCCGCGCCGAGCGATTGGGCCAGGGCGTCGTCCCCGGTCATCAATCCCGCGGCATAGTGTCCGAGCGCGACGACGCACGCGCCGGTCAAGGTGGCCAGATCGACCACGCAGCCGGGCTGGTGCTGGCGAACGGTGTAGGCGAGCGCATCGGCCAGGATCAGGCGGCCTTCGGCGTCGGTATTGTGGACCTCGATGGTCTTGCCGTTGCACGCGCGGACGACGTCGCCCGGCCGCTGGGCATGTCCTCCCGGCGCGTTTTCACAGGCGGGAATGACGCATACGACGTTGATGGCGGGGCGGAGCGCGGCGATGGCGCGGAAGGCGCCGGCGACGGCCGCGGCGCCGCACATGTCGAACTTCATCTCGTGCATGTCCTGGCCGGGTTTCAGCGAGATGCCGCCCGTGTCGAACGTGATGCCCTTGCCCACGAGCGCGACGGTGCGCGTGGCCGACTCGTGTTTGTATTGCAGCACGGACAGCGTCGGCGGTTCCACGCTGCCGCGCGCGACGCCGAGAAACGCGCCCATCTCGAGCTCTTCCAACTGGTCGCGATGAAAGACCTCGCCTTCGCACCCGGCGTCTTCGGCCATTTCCAGGGCCGCGCCCGCCAGCCGCGACGGCGTCATATCGTTGGGCGGGGTATTGGCGAGATCGCGCGCCCAGTTGGCGCTTTCGCAGGCAAGCCGCGCCTGTTCACAGCGTCGGATCGCGGCGTGCGCGCCCGTCTCGAGCGCGATCGCGATGGTGTCCACCTGCGTCGCGGGCGGGTCGTCCTGCCGGCGCGCCTTGTACTGGTCAAAGCGGTACTGTCCCAGCAGGAGCCCCTCGACCAGGCCGTGCGCGTGTTCCGGCAGGGACGCCGCGTCGAACGCGATCATCTCGATCCGGTGGGCGCTCAGCGAGGCGCATCCCTGGCCCGCCGCGCGGCGCACGGTCTCCGTCGTGCACGCGTCGCGCTTGCCGAGACCGAGAAACAGGACGCCGTCGTACGTGTTGCCCGCGGAAGGCAGGAAATACGTTTCCTGCGGTTTGCCGCGCACCAGCCCTTTCTCGCGCAACCGTTCGAGCGCCTCCGCATCCGCTTCGTCGAGCAGGGGGGAGTCGCCGGACGGGCCGTCCTCAAACCACGGCAGGACAAGCGCGCACGGCGCTTCCGGAAACGCAACCTTCGCGCGAGACGTAACTTTGACACTCATGCGGACTCATGCCTCCATCTAGCGAGTGCGCCCTGCCGGTCATCGGGCAGAGGCGGATCGATTGACCAGCCGCTCGGCTTCGAGCCAATGATTGCGGCAGCCCGTAATGCGCACCTGGACCAGGTCGCCGATCTCGATGTCGTCGCCGGGCACGCTGACGGGCCGAAACCCTTCCGTACGCCCGTTCATCACGCCCTGCTGGCGGAGATGCGCGCCGTCGATCAGCACGTCGTGGCGCGAACCGGCCAGGGCGTGCAGCTGCTCCCCGGTAATGCGCTCCTGCAATTCGAGGACCCGCGTCAGGCGCTCCTCCTTGAGCCCGCGGGGCACGTCGTCCTCCATCCCGGCAGCCCGCGTGCCGGGCCGCACCGAGTATTTGAACGCGAACACCTGGCTGAACCGCACTTCCTCCATCACGCGCAGGGTCCACGCGAATTCCTCGTCGGTCTCGGTCGGGAACCCCACGATGATGTCCGTGCTGATCTCGAGCCGCGGGTTGATCGCGCGCATGTACCGCACCTTTTCGAGATAGTCTTCGATGGTGTGGCGGCGGCGCATCAGCGTGAGAATGCGGTTGCCGCCCGCCTGAAACGGCAGATGGAGATGGTTGCAGATGGTCTTGCGCTCCGCCATCAGGTCCGACAAACGGTTGTTCCAATCGTTGGGATGGGGCGATGTGAACCGGAGCCGCAGCAACCCGTCGAGGCGCGACACGGCGTCCAGCAGCTCATAGAACCCCGCTCCGTCCGCGGTGTACGAATTCACGTTCTGGCCCAGGAGCCAGATCTCCCGGGCGCCGCGTTCGAGCATGGTGCGTGCTTCGCGCAGGATGTTGTCCATCTCGCGGCTGACCTCGCGGCCCCGCGTATAGGGCACGATGCAGAACGAGCAGAAGTTGTCGCAACCCTTGGTGATGGCGATGTAGCCTTTACAGCCCTCGAGCGCCACCTGTTCCATGCGCTCCTCGGGGATGAAATTGCGGACTTTCCGCCGGCCGGAAAGCCATTCGGTGTTGAGCACCCGTTCGCCGCGCTCGGCGGCCGCGATCATGTCCGGCAGATCAAAATAGTTGTCGGGGCCGAAGACGAGGTCCACGCATTTCTCGCGGTTGAGGATCGCCTCGCCCTCCTGTTGCGCCACGCAGCCCGCCACCCCGATGATGACCCTCGCGCCGTTCTTTTTGAGGCGGCGCAGGCGGCCCAGGAGACTGTACACCTTGTTTTCAGGGTTCTCCCGCACCGAACAGGTGTTGACCAGCACGACCTGGGCCTGCGCCGGGTCGTCGGTCATCTCGTAGCCCGCCGATTCGAGGATCTTCGCCATCCGCTGGCTGTCATGTTCGTTCATCTGGCAGCCGAACGTCTGGATATGTGCGCGTTTCGCTGGCATGCTCTGCGATGTTCCCGGATTCTCCAGTACTGCGCCGTGAATGGTCCTTCCGGGGCCGGGCCGCAGCCCGATCACCCCGGCAGAACAGCATAGCATACCATCGAAACGCGCGGCATCCAAGGCGCGGAACCCGCGTGGACCCCGCGGAACCCGCAACGGATGCAGGCGAGACGCCTGCGCTAGAAGATGTCAGGGGGATTGAGGGCGCCGCGCCAGGGACCGCCGGGGCGGGGCCCGGCGATCCCTGGCTGAACGGGCGCCATATTCTGGATGGCGGCAATCGCGGTTCGGGCTACCGGTCGAGGCCCATGATGCCGCGGACACGCGTCACGAACGCCTCGGTCATGGGGAACGGCCCGGGATAGGGCTGCCACTGTACGTGTCCGTCCATGTACAAGACCCAGCCGCCGGACTCCTCGCGCTCGCCGGGGACTTCCCACATCACCGGGATTATCGGCTGCACGGCAAGCGGCCCTACGTGTTGGGGCAGCTCGGGCAAAAGCCGGTTTTCGATACCTTCCTGGAGGCGAAGGATGACGTCGCCGCCCGCGGTGCCTTTGCCCGCGCCGACCTGGATGTCCTGGTCGCGCACGGCTTCGATGCCCAGTTGCTGGACGGCGTCGAGGAAGGCGAGACCCTGGGCCTCGCTGGTGAGGGCGTGCGCGAAATAGCAGCGTGCGATGCCATCGTTCGGGAACAGCACCTGCGGATCGGTCAGATACTCGGGGTAGATCTTCTTCCACTCGGGGGTAAACACGCCCTGCTGGGGTTCGAGCGGCGGGAAGATCGCGCCGGGGGCCTCGTTGGCGAACATCTTGAACACCAGGCCCATCTGCTTGAAGTTGTTTTCAGCTCGCTCGCTTTCGGGTGTCTGGGGCGCCGGTACCACGGTGACGGGCGGCAACGCCTGGACGGGCAGGGTGATCACGGTGTCCTGCGAGGGCGCTTCCACCGTGACCGAGGTCGCGGCATCCAGCGCGGGCGCGATGGCCCACAGCGTGTACGCGCCTTTCGCTACTTCAAAGAAGAACGTCCCGTCTACCCCTGCATATACCCGGTTCAGGGTGCGCTCGCTGTCGGCGAGGATCAGGTAGGCGCGATGCAGTGGCGAGCCGTCAGCCGCAACCACCTGGCCGAACAGGCCGGCGTCCCGGGGCGCCATAACGATTTCCAGTGGCGCGGGGTCTTTTGCGGCCTGAAGCCTGGTCACCGGAGAGCCCGGGAGCAGTTGATAGCCCTGCAACGAGACAAACAGGTCGTATGCCGCATTTATGGGCAGCGGCTCAATGCGGAAGCGGCCGTCCGCGCCGGTCCAGGCATATGCCGGAGCGTAACCTTCAGACGTCCTGTAGGTGTTCAGTTCGGCGCCGGCCAGCGGCTGGCCTTTGGGGTCGACCACACGGCCCGCGATGGCGCCCGCCGGCAGATCGAGCACGATGGTGGCCTCCGTCTGCTCTTCCGGCATATTCCAGATCGCCGCCAGTTCGCCGGCGGGATCGCAGGCGAAGCCGCGGTAGAGGGTCAGGCAAAACGCCCGGATCTGTCCTCCGGCCGCCGTGACTTTCCACCGCGTGCTGTCGTCATAATCCGTCGGCAACACCGGCCACATCCGGAGCCACAGATCCTCGACAGGGACGCCATCGGAACGGACGAACGTGATGTCTTTCACGGCCGTCAGGACGGTGAAATCCTGGGTGAACGTGGTGCCCGGCGTGTTGACCTGAAAATGGCTGTTTCGCGGCTGGGCCCCGATCTGTCCCGGCGCCAGCAGGTTTGGGTCAATAAAGACCTGGCAATCCCCGAACGGCAGCCCCATTCGGTAGACGCCGCTGGCGTCCGTCCGGGCACACAGCGGGACCTCATTGGGGGCGCCGGCGATCACCAGGATCCCGGCCAGCGGATTTCCTTCGGCATCGGCCACGGTGCCCGAGATCGCGCCGGGATACGATTCCGGCAGTGTCAGGACGGTCTCGGTGACCGCGCCGGGCCGGAGTTCGGGGACATCCAGGAGGCGCGCCTTGACGCCATTCGGGGCCGTGGCAAACACGGCGATGTCCTCGAGGGCAAGCGGGTCGGCGGGCACCTGATCAAACAGCACGCATCCGGTCTCGTCGGTTTCGCGCCAGAACGCGTATCCGAGGGCCTCCGGGATTTCCGAGATGACCTGCACCACCGCGCCCGGTACGGGCTGGCCGCCCTGTACGACGCGCAGCCGAAACGAGGCGCCCGGCAGCATGACCGTCTCGACGGGCTCCGATGTCCGGCGGGTGCTCCAGGTCAGGGCAAAGCCGGGGTGCGAGAAATACAAGGGGCCGCGGCTTCCCCTGGAAACGACACGGAACATACCGTCCTCGCCCGTAACCGCCACATCCTGCGCGGAATCATCCGCATACTCGGCCGCGACCCGCACGCCGGCCAGGGGGGTCCCCGCCGAATCCACCACGCGTCCGGTACAGTACATCTCGGGGCGGAGTCGTGCGTGTAGTTCAATGTCCCGCGCAAGAACCCCTCCGCGGTACTCGACGTCCATGTCCTGATAGCCGGGTGCATCGACACGCAACACGCGCGCCTCCGCGGGCCAGTCCATGGCGAACCGCCCGTCCGCGCCGGTGCGGGTGACGCCCCTGACCGGGTCATCGTCGAGGCCGTAGGGATGGGCGCCCAGCCACGCCAGCGCGTGAACGCTCGCCCCGGGGA
>JAAYAQ010000624.1 GCA_012719295.1 Candidatus Hydrogenedentota bacterium
ACGAAATCGGCGAGGTATTCCGCCAGCACAAGGCGGTTCGTCACGTTGGGCGCGTCGAGTGCAGCCGCGTCGATCGTGACCAGTTGCTCCGTGGTAAGACCGTAGTAGTTGCCCGTATAGTCGAACGAACGGATGGCTGCGCCCGTGAGATCCACGCAACCCCGCACATCGAGGCCGTCCGGCGACCACGACACGAATTGAAGCCGCTCGTAGCCCCCGGCGCCGCTCCAGCCGCTGAACGGCACGATGAGCAGGTCGTCAAACACCGCGAAGGCCTTGACGTCGCCGTAGGCGCTGGACCAGCTCCAGGCCTCCCCGAACGTCTCACGGTCAACCAGAACCGGGCCGCCGGGGTCGGCGACATCGAACAGGCTCACGCACACACGACGGCCGCCGGTATCGTCCACGCCCAGGGCGAGCAGCCGGTCGCCGCGCGGTTCGATGTGCGTGGACCAGCCGG
This sequence comes from Candidatus Hydrogenedentota bacterium, assembly GCA_012719295.1. Classification (GTDB taxonomy): domain Bacteria; phylum Hydrogenedentota; class Hydrogenedentia; order Hydrogenedentales; family SLHB01; genus UBA2224. The sequence continues at coordinate 461 of JAAYAQ010000624.1, forward strand.
GCACTTCCAGCTCGCCGAGGAGGGCCGGGGCCGACGGGTCGGACAGGTCCACCACGAACAGCGGGTCCTGGACCAGAAACGTCACGATGTAGGCCCGGGGCCCGTCAAAGCGGGTTGCGAAAAGCGTTTCGCCCGTGGCGCGCTCGAGCGGCAACTCGGCAAGCACCGTCAGATGGTCCGGATCCGCGAAGCTGATGGTGGTCACATAGACGCGGCGTTCATCGTTCCAGTCGCAGGACACGACGCGCAACGCGCCTTCCCACGCGTCCAGTTTGTACCGGTCCGCGACGTAGCCGTTGACGTTCACCGCGCCGCGCACCGTCATGGCGCCGGCCGGGTCGCTGATGTCGACATAGGTGATGGTGGTCTGTTCCCTGGACCACACGGGCGCGGAGGCCACGAAAATGGCGGTGGAGGTGGCCTGGATCACGTCCCCGGCGCCGCCGAAGGAGAGCTGGTCCGCAGGGTAGACGTTGCCCGGATCCGCGACGTTGACGCTGGTCACCCAGGTGGCGCTGGTCTGGTTTTTCGTGGCGGTAACGCCGTCCCAATACCAGTCGAATTCGGCGCATACCGCATAGAGCACGTCGCCGACAAGACGGCTGTCGACGAAATCGCCGTCCAGTGCGATGGAAGACAGAACCGATGCGGACGCGGGGGTCGCAACGTCGGCGATGTAGAGCCGTCCCTGCACCGTGTAGCTCACCGTGTTGCCGTTCGTCTCATAGTTGGCCGCCTGGCCGGCCAGGACGTAGGCACGGCCGTCGCGCACGTAGAGATCGCGCGGATACCCGAAGGTCGGAAGCTGGGCAAGCACCTCTTCTGTATCCAGATCGACCAGGGTCAGCCCGCGGTACTGGTTCAGGACGTACAGGATGTCGCCTTCGCGCCGAAAGACGTCCGGCTCGGTCACCTCCCGCGGGACATCCTCCCCGCCCGCCTGGATATCTTCATCGCGGCCCGCGGCGGGGAGTCCTCCCCATGTCCACCAGGCGTTGTTGCTCTGCCGCAGGTCGGCGCTCGTGAAACGGTAACCGGAATTGCCGGGCGGCTGGATTGGGCATTCGACACCGGCAGCCAGCACCACCAGAGCGCACAGGAGCACGAATCTCTGACGCATGACCGTTCTCCCTGGAAGGGTGGGCGCGCCGCAGCACGGTTCGCGGATCCAGACCGCATCCGCGAACGTCCGGGCTGCCCATGCCTGCCCCGAAGGATGCACGTCTCCTGCTATTCTACTCCCGGAAACCGTCGTTGTGACGCACATTTTTCGTGCCCGCCAGACGCGAAACGCCACAGAAGACGTACAGGCTGAAAATCTCCCGCGTTTCAGGCACACTGTCACCTGCCGACAGCAAGGGAAGGGAAAGAGCATGGACATCAGAGAATGGCGCGGAGGCATTGTTGTGGGAATCCTGGCGGCTGGTTTGAGTTGCGGAGCGGCGGTTGCCGCCGCGGAGTCCGGAGCACCCGACTATCTCGCGCTGGTAACGGCGTATGCCGATGCCATGCTGCAACAGGGGCAGGACGAGTACGGCGAGGCGTCTACGCCGCTGTTCGCGGAGGAGCTCGACCGCACGACCATGCACATGCTGGCGGACGAGGCGCTGGAGACGGCCGCCGCCATTCCGCGGGAGGCCTGGGGCATACGCCCCCATGACCGGATGCTGGGCGGCGCGAACCCGCAGCACTGCGCGAACCTGTACCAGATCCTGTATGCATTGACCGGAACTACCGGGGAAGCGCGGTATGCCGACGCGGCCGACGGCTCGTTGAAGTATTTCCTCGAGCACTGCCAGAGCGAAGCCACGGGGCTGTTGTACTGGGGCGAGCACGCGGGCTGGGACCTTCGCCGGGACGCGCCGTTGCAGACCTCGTCCGGAGACACCCACGAGTTTTACCGCCCCTGGCCGCTGTGGGAGCGCTCCTGGCAGCTCGCGCCAGAGCCCTGCCGCCGGTTTGCCCTGGGACTTTGGGAACACCAGATCGGCGACCACGAAACCGGAAACTACTCACGCCACGCCAAGATCAGCCAGCACGGCCCCGCGACGAATGCCCCCTATGCGCGGCACGGCGGCTTCTATATCGAGACCTGGGCAAACGCCTACGCAAAAACCGGCGATGCCGTCTTTCTCCAGGCAATCGAAACCGTGCTCGACGGCCTCGAACGCGCCCGCCTGAACGATGGCGGCTACCTTGCCGGCGGCAGCCTCGAAAAAGGCAGCCGCAGGCCCTGCGACATCTCACTCGCCGTGTCGCTGGAACTCGCGGCCCCCCGCGTGCCGCCCGAACTCGCCGCCAGAATGCGCGC
>JAAYAQ010000002.1 GCA_012719295.1 Candidatus Hydrogenedentota bacterium
CAAAACGTGATTTTTCGGGCTTTCTCCCGTTGACTTCATTTTGGAGCCGTGCTATAGTCCGATTGGTAGTGGGAACCGAAACGCAGATGCAGGGATAAAGTTGGGGAGTCGCGTGGGAACTCAATCGGGGAGATTCCGTACCCTCGCTTTTCTTGGGTAATTTGTGTCCTTTTACACTCGCGGGAGTCCGAACTATATGAAGAAGTGGACGGTGATGATGATCCCCCACGGTAAAGGGGCGACTCGCAATCTAAGCCTTTCTTCCTTTCATATCTGGGTCACGGTCGCAAGCTTCTGTGTTCTCGCCTTTGCCTCCACGTTCACGTTCCAATTATACCGCACGTCGCTGGCGCGGGTGGACGTCCTGGAGCGGCAGACCTTTCAGTTGCGCACCGCCACACGCGGGGAGGTCTCCCGGCCTGTCGAGGGCATCTCTCCCGAGGAACTGGCGGCCATCGAGAGCAAGTACCGTGAAGATTACAAGAAGAGCATCGATTCCATTACAAGTAAATTGAACCGGCTGTACGAGCTGGAATCTCAGATCCGCGAAGTGCATGACCTGCCCGCCAAGGTGCGGTCCTCGTCGGACTACATCCGGGACGGCGTCGGCGGCGTCGGCGGCCCTCCGGCCGACCTGAGCGAGATGGTGACGCCGGGCGACGACGAGCTCACGCGGCCGTCAAACTGGATTTACGGCCTGTCGCAGCCGTCCGCCGACCTCATCATCCAGGAAATCAACCTGCGCGTCGCCAGCCTCGAAGAACTGCTGACGGCCACCGCCGAAAAGCGCGAACGCATTGCCTGCACGCCCAACATCCTGCCGACGCTTGACGCGCGCCGCCGGATCAGTTCACGGTTCGGCAACCGCAAGGATCCCTTCTCGAAGCGCCTGCAGTTCCATGCCGGCCTCGACATCTCGGCCACGCCCAAGTCTCCGGTGCTGGCTACCGCCAAGGGCACCGTGGTAAAATCCGAGCGCGACGGCGATTTGGGCAATGTCATCGAGATCGACCACGGGAACGGGTTCCGGACGCTTTACGCGCATCTGAACAAGCTCCTGGCCAATGTCGGTGACACGGTCACGCGCGGCGACACGATCGGGTTGCTGGGCACGACGGGCCGCAGTACCGGCTACCATGTCCATTACGAAGTCTTCAAGAATGGCAAGAACATCGACCCCGAAAGCACGGTGGTTAACTGAACATGCTTGATTCCGGAAGAAAGAAGACCTACAACGAGACGAATGTGGTCACGATTATCGGCCAGGGCACGACGGTCATCGGCGAACTGAAGTCGAAAGGCACCATTCGCATCGAAGGCGTCATTTCCGGCCGTGTCCAGTGCGAAGATACGATCGTCGTGCAGGAGACCGGCCGGGTGAAGGCCGAGATGATCGCGGGTCAAATCATCATCGGCGGCGAGGTCGAGGGCAACGTGTTCGCCCACGACCGCCTCGAAGTCACCTCGAAAGGCAAGCTGCTGGGCGACATCACCGCGCCGCGCATTGCCATCGCCGAAGGCGTTCTCTTTGAGGGCAAATGCCAGATGAAACCGCCGGGCCAGATGAAGCCGCCAACGGGCGAAGCCCCGGCCGCCCCCGGACAAGCGCCCCACCCGCAAGGATAGGCCGCGCGGCGAGCGGCGCCGGCGCACCGCCGGCGCTGGTTCCCATCGGCAGGTTTTCCTCATGACACCCACAAAGCCCGCACGCGTTGTTGTCGCCATGAGCGGGGGGGTGGACAGTTCTGTCGCGGCCGCCCTGTTGAAAGACGCCGGTCATGAGGTCATTGGCGCGACCATGCGGCTCTTTCCTGCCTGCGACGGGGTCGCGGAGCCGCGGGAACAGGCCATCGAGGATGCCCGCCGCGCCGCCGCCCGCCTCAGCATCCCGCATCATGTCGCGGAACTTGCCGGACTCTTCCAGCGCCAGGTCCTGGACTACTTCCTCGACGAATACCGGCGCGCCAGGACCCCCAACCCCTGCGTCCGGTGCAACCAGCGCATCAAGTTCGGGGCCTTGCTCGACCAGGCCCGCGCGCTGGGGGGGGAGTTTCTCGCCACGGGCCACTACGTCCGCCTGGCCGCCCGCGAGGGCCGGTACGCGGTCTGCCGGGCCGCCTGCCGCGAGAAGGACCAGAGCTACGTGCTGTCGGGGCTGAGCCAGGAACAGCTGGCACGCGTGGTTTTTCCGCTCGGAGACCTCACCAAAGACGAGACGCGGACGATTGCCCGCTCGCTCGGGCTCGACCTCGCCGACAAATCCGACAGCCAGGACATCTGTTTCCTGGAAGGCGGCGATTACCGGGGCTATCTGGCCCGGCAGGGCGCGTCCGGCGGGCCGGGCCCCATCGTCTCCGCCTCGGGAGAGGTGCTCGGCACACACACCGGCCTGGCCAACTACACGGTCGGCCAGCGTAAAGGCCTGGGCATCGCGGCTCCCCGGCCCTATTACGTGCTGCGGCTGCTTCCGGAGCGCAACACGGTGGTGGTGGGATTCCATGAGGAGACCTTTGCGAAAGGCCTCACGGCCAGCGGCGTCGTGTGGTCGGGCATGCCGCCGCAGACCGCCCCGTTCGAGTGCCACATCCAGATCCGCTATCGTCACGAGGCCGTATCCTGCACCGTTACACCCGCTCCCGGCCGCTTTTCCGCGGTGTTCCATGCGCCGCAGCGCGCCGTGACGCCCGGACAGTGGGCGGTTCTGTATCGCGGCGACATGGTGCTCGCGGCCGGGACCATCGACACCTTCGAGTAGGTTCCGTTGCATCCGGCCTCCGGTGCTGCTAGACTGCGGCAAAACCGAACCCCAACCGCGAGGAACGCCATGTTTATCAGAGTCATCGTCCTGGCCGTCCTTTTTGTGATCGGTGCATCGCTCACGACCGCCTACGGCGCGGAACGCCAGATCACCACCTCCGCCAAGAACCACAACCTCGACAACAACGATAATTTCTCGCCCGATGGGCGTTTCCTGTGCTACGACACCCGGGAAACCGTGGGGTCCGGCATCGGCAACGGCCAGACCATCGAGAAGGTCGAGCTCGCCACGGGCGAGGAAACCATGCTCTACCAGCCGGAAAAGACCCTCACCGGCGACAACGCGGCGCCCGGCGTGGGCGCGGTCACCTTCTGCCCTGTCGCCAACAAGGTCGCGTTTATTCACGGTCCGCTCGTGGAAGACGTGGCCGAACGCGGGTATTACGACAAAACCAACCGCGTGGGGGCGGAAGTCATTGCCGACGGCAGCCAGCGGCGCGTCTGGCTGGACCGGCGCGACGTCGCCACCGGCCGCGACACCCTCCCCGGCGCGCACCGCGGCGGCACCCACCGGCACGAGTATTCCTTTGACGGCAAGCGCGTCGGATTCACCTACGACGACGCCCTGCTGACCGAATACGGCCGCACCATCGGCATGCTGGCGCCGCATCCCCAGGCGCCCGAAGGCGCGACGCACTACTTCGCCCTGCTCGTCCGCGTCGCCCCCAAAGACACGTCCAGGCCCGGCGAGCTGGAATCCGCCAAGAGCGATTCGTGGATCGGCCGGGAAGGCCTCATGCGCGGTTTCATCGGCACCGTCCGTGAACCGGACGGCTCCTTCCAGGAGTCCCTGTTTGTGGTGGACGTGCCCGCCAACGTCGACGTGACCACCGCCGACAGCGGCGCCGCGGACCGCTATCCCTCGCCGCCCACCGGCGTCACGTGGCGCCGGCTCACCCATACCTGGGCCGCGGGCAACGTGCGCGGGACGCTCCAGGGCGACCGCATCGCGTACTACGCCAAAGCGGCTGACGGCGCCCGGCAGGTGTTCATCATCCCGTCGGACGGGTCGGATCAGAGCGACGAGCCCGCGAAACGGCCTGTTCAGGCGACGCATTTCCCGGGCGGCGCGGGCGACGGCATCCGGTGGCATCCCAGCGGCAACTCGATCGCCTGCATCGCCGACGGCGGCGTCGCGGTCACCTGCGTGGTTCCCGGCCCCAATTTCGGCAAGAGCGTCTTTCTGACGCCCCACGGCGATACCGAACGCTCCGACCTGGTCTGGTCGCCCGACGGCTCGGTGCTGGCCTATTGCAGGGTCGTGCCGACGCTCGGCGCGGACGGCAAACCGGCCCGCAATTACAAAGGCGAGGATTTCAGCCAGATTTTCACGGTCGAATTCCCCGACGCCAACCACGACGGCATTGCCGACACGCTGAAGTAGCTGAAGCGGGGTGATACACCGGGCAAGGCGGGCGTGTTCACCGCCAGACAATCCAAACGCGGGCCCTCGGGCCCGCGTTTCTACTTGGCGGGACGTTCCGTTGCCTCACGTGGCCGCCGTGACGGCCCGGAGCCTTACGGTCTGACCTCCTCGACGATTTGCATCAGGCGGCGGCCGTACTCGGTATAGGTCGAGTAGAGCTTCTCTTCACTCGTGGTGCGTTCGCCGGTGTGGATGATGGCCGCGAGGTGGGGTTCGATCGACAGCCCCCCGTCGTATCCGTTCGCCAGAAGATCGCCGACGATCTCGCGCACGCAGCCATCGCCTTCTCCGCAATAGACGTAGTGGTCCTCGCCGTTCACTTTCCGGATGTCCTTGATGTGCACATACACGATGCTGTCGTACACGGCCTGGTAGTATTCCCAGGAGTTCTGTCCGTAGCTGACGGGGTTGCCGGTGTCGAACACGACCTGGAGCGCCGGACTGTCGACTTCGTCGAGGAGGATGTTGCTGTTTTCAGCCGATTGGCCGCCCCACCCGCTGCAGTTTTCGTGGGCGAGGATGATGCCGCCGTCTTCGGCCATGTCCGCGAGCACGCCCATGCGCCGGATGGCCTCGTCGCGCCACGCCGGTTCCGGCAGGGGATGGTTGGGGTCGTTGGGGTAACTCATGACGCGGATAAACGGGCAGTTGAACCGGTGCATGCGGGGAATGGCCCGTTTCAGGTCGTCGATGTCGATCTGCGGGTCGCAGGTGATGGGCCGCGACCAGTTGGCGATGGCGCTGCCGAAACACGACACCTGCATGCCGGCGGCCGCGAGCTTTTCATGGACCTCGTCCAGCTTGGCATCGGAGATGGCGGTGATGTTCTCTCCGTCCACCAGGCGCAATTCCATGTGGTTCCACCCCAGTTCCTGGTGCGCCCTGATCTGTGTGTCGATGGTCTGGCCGGATTCGTCCGAGATGCCGGAATAGAACATGGTGAACTCCCTGCGGGCGCGCGCGGCGCCGGCGTTGATTGTCCTGAATATGTGGCCGGTTGTCGCTGCAACCCATCGTACCCCAGGGCCCCGGATGCGTGCAACCGGGAGGGACGGTCCGCCGCGCCGTTCAGGCGTCCGGCAGACGCGGCACGCAAAAAACCGGGCGGCATCCGCTCGAATGCGGCGCCGCCCGGCATATACGATCCGGCAGACTTCCGCCTGCGCTACCGAAGGCTGGCTTCGCTCCAGGAAACCGCGTGGGGCGCGGTCGCGGGCACCGTAACCGCCGCTTCGGCTTCCGCGGGAAGCGCGGCCGCGGGCGCGGCGTCGGGAATGCCGAAGCTGAGCAACGCGCTCAGCACAATCAGCGCCACCGCCACGCCGACAAGAATACGCAGGCTCTGGCGGATGTTCAGCTTGGCGGCGTACTTGCCGATCAGGCTGGGCATCAGGATCGCGCCGAGCAGGCCGATGCCGAAGATCAGGCCGAACACGCTGCCCGACGTCTCGGTCTTGTTGAAGGTCACGCCGACAAGGGTCGGGAACATGGGCCCCAGCACAAAGCCGGTCAGAATGGTGGCCCCAATGCCGACCCCGGCCGACTTGGC
>JAAYAQ010000625.1 GCA_012719295.1 Candidatus Hydrogenedentota bacterium
ACTCAATTCGCACGCGGCGCGAGTCCCGTTTTCTCTTGTCCCTGACGGAACCCGATGTATGCGTGACGCGGATTCGCGGGTTGAAGGCCGGGGCTATTCTCTTTCGTCCCTGCGGGACTCGATTCGCACGCGGCGCGACTACGTGTCCCCGTTCGGACCGGATGGGCAGCCACGGGGGGCTGCCCCTACATGGGGAAGCGGATGGGCAGCTCCGAAGGGGCGACCGAGAATAGCCCGGGGCAAGTCACGCGAAACGCGTGACGCCGCCCCGGGAAACGCGCCCTCCCATTGGAAGCGCTCTGAAAGGGCAGCCCGAGCTGAAAGGCCAGGGAGCAATACCGAATCAGCGCTCGGCCATCCCGCGCTACCCTGTGGACGATGCAGGAGAACATGACCGGCGGGGCACCGTCCCCGGAGCACAGGAGCGCAAGCCGCCGCGTACCCTCCCAGAACTCCTATTCTTCCGGCCGCAGATGCGTCAGGATGAGCATGCGGAACTCTTCAAACGAGGGCAAGCCCTCCTCCCCGGACGAGAAATGCCCCTCGATCCAGCCGAGCACCGCGCTAATCACGGCCACGCGCCAGCGGCGCAACGGGCGGGCAAGTTCCTCGCGCAGGTACTGGATGTCGCGCAGCAGCGCCCGGCGCGCTTCGCCGTCCAGCGCGCACAGATCCGCTTCCTCGACGAGACGCTCCATCAACACCGGCACGCCTGCCGAGAGCGCCTCCTCATCGTCCAGAGACTGGGGAAAACGCAACCCGAACTCCGAAGTATTCTCGACCAGGTCAATGCCGTCCGCCGTGATGCGCGCCCCGTCAAACATCGGCGCACTGAATCCAAGCATCAGTTCCACCAGGCCGCGGTCGTGAAGATAGTGAATGTTCGGAATCAGGCTCTCCCGGCTCACAATGCCGCCGTCCAGGAGATCCGGGGGCCCCAGCATGCCCAGGGGATCATGCATGTACCGTTCGTACAGGCGCTCTAAAAGCAGCCGCCGCACATGTTTGGGATGTGGTGTGTTCATGCCGGCATTATATCAGGAACGGCCCTCCCGGCGGGAATTCCAGCGCCGGCGTGCGCTCCCGCGAACCCTGCCGTTCTTGAAGCACTCGCGCCGACCGGACATAATCGCCGCCGTCCGGGGGTTTCTATCCCCGGGTATACGCAGACCAAATCGCAACCCGGTGCGGGAGATGGTGTATGCAGCGAAAAACCGCGGTGATCGTCGGCGGAGGCCCGGCCGGCCTTACGGCGGCCTACGAATTGCTCAAACGCTCCGACATCCAGCCGCTCGTCATCGAGCAGTCCAGCCAGGTGGGCGGCATCTCGCGCACCGAGCGGTACAGGGGCAACCACATCGACATCGGCGGCCACCGGTTTTTCAGCAAGTCGGACCGTGTCATGAACTGGTGGCTCGACATCATGCCCATGGAGCAGACCACCGAGCAGGCGTTCGCCATTCAGTACCAGGGCCAGTCCCGCAGCGTCGAGCAGGCCGGCGAGGGTCCCGATCCGGAAACCACCGACCGGGTCATGCTTATTCGTCCCCGCAAATCCCGCATCTACTGGCGCCGCAGGCTCTTCGACTATCCGCTCAGCCTTTCCGCCGACACCATCCGAAAGATGGGCCTGATCCGCCTGGGACGCGCGGGCCTCAGCTACCTCCGCGCGGCGGCGTGCCCCGTCACCCCCGAGCGCAACCTCCAGGATTTCATCATCAACCGGTTCGGCCGCGAACTCTACAACACCTTCTTCAAGTCGTATACCGAGAAGGTCTGGGGCGTGCCGTGCAACGAGATCCCCGCCGACTGGGGCGCACAGCGCATCAAAGGCCTCTCCATCCTCAAGGCGCTTAAACACGCGCTCATGAAACAACGAAGCGGCGACGTATCGCAGAAGAATACCGAGACCAGCCTCATCGAGCGCTTCCTCTACCCCAAGTTCGGGCCCGGCCAGATGTGGGAGACCGTCGCCGGCGAGATTCAGGAGCGCGGGGGAGAGGTGCTGCTCCGCCACACGGCCACCGGCATCGCCACCGCGAACGGCGCCGTGCGCGCCGTCACGGTGCGCAACGAGGACACCGGCC
>JAAYAQ010000626.1 GCA_012719295.1 Candidatus Hydrogenedentota bacterium
CGGTCTTGAAAACCGGCGCCTTCGGGCTTGGGGGTTCGAGTCCCTCACCCTCCGCCACTTCGTGCATCCTGCTCCCTCAGCATGAGCCAGACGCGCCGCCCATCGTGCGTCCTCTAAAGGCCGGGTTGCTGCGGTTCATTCCGTCACTCGAGTCGAACATCCGTTTGGCGAATTGATGGACCGCGCCCGCTTGGTTATGATGAGCCCATTCTTTGTGATGTCCAACAGAAACTTCCCGGGGGGGCTGCCGGCCGGAGGCCGCGGGCATGCCGCCCGCGCGGATGCGACAGGAGAGCGCGTGTTATGAAATCGAGCATCGCGGAGGTAAGACGGGGTTTCCTGAGGACCGCAGTGTGCCTCGGCGCGGTTTTCGGGTCCATGCTGGCATCGCATCCAGTCTGTGCCTATGAGACGGGCGGGCCCGGGGACGGGGAATTTGTCATCAGCGACGAAGAGCGCGCCAGGATCGCGGAAGCCCTGCCGGAAAAGGCCCCCGCGGTCCCCGGAAAGCCGAGGAAACTCCTCATATTCGATCTCAATGTGGTATACGGGGGCCATCCTTCGCGGTTTTACGCGAATTGGGCCTTTCAGGAAATGGGCAGGAAGACCGGCGCCTTTGAGGCCGTCATCAGCCGGGATCCGGCCGTCTTCGAGAGAGAGTCGCTCGCCCGGTTCGATGCGGTGTTTCTGAACAATACCGTGGGCAACCAGTTTTCCGACCCCGCGCTCCGTCGGAACCTCAGGGAATTCGTTTATGCGGGCGGCGGCCTCATGGGCGTGCACGGCACCAGCGTGGCATTCTGGAACTGGGGCGAAGGCGGTGGCGATGACTGGCCGGAATTCGGGCGGATGCTCGGCGGCCGGGGCGCAGCCCATCGCGAAGCCGACGAACAGGTGTACATGAAGGTTGATTCGCCCGGCCACCCGCTGCTGGCGCCGTTCCCCGAAGCAGGATTCGACCTCCGCGACGAGTTTTTCCGGGTGGGCGACCCCTATTCCCGCAACCGGGTGCGGGTGCTTTTCAGCATTGACACGCAAAAGACGGACCTCAGCGCGAAACCTCCCGAGCGGGAAGACCAGGACTACGCCATGGCGTGGGTGCGCCACTGCGGCCGGGGGCGGGTGTTCTACACGACCATCGGCCACAATCCCGCCCAGTACTGGGATCCGGCGATGCTGCAGTTTCACCTGGGCGCGGCGCAGTTTGTGCTGGGCGACCTGGAGGCGCCGACCATCCCGAGCGCGCGGGTCACCCCGGCCATCGCCGCCCAGGAACGGCTTGGGTGGCGCCTGGGCATCACGGCGTACACCTTCCACCGCTACACGCTTTTCGAGACGATCGACAAGACCAGCCAGCTGGGCGTGGCCTACCTGGGCGGTCTGGACTTCCAGAAGGTCAGCCGCGACATCGACAAGAATTTCAACGCGGATCTGAGCGAGGAGGAACTCGAGGCGATTCGCAGGAAGCTGGACGACGCGGGTGTCCGGATGCTGTCGTGCTTTTATTCGGTCATCCCGGGCGACGAGGAAGGCTGCCGCAGGGTGTTCGAGTTCGCGCGCAAGATGGGCATCGAGGTCCTGATCTCCGAGCCGCCGCTCGAAGCGCTGGATCTCATCGAACGGTTCTGCGACGAGTACAACGTCAGCCTGGCCATTCACAACCACGACCAGAAGGCGTCGCCCAATTACTGGAGTCCCGAGGCGGTCATGGCGGTCTGCAGGGGCCGCGGACCGCACATCGGCGTATGCGCGGACATGGGCTACTGGATGCGCAGCGGCATTGATCCCGTGGCGGCCGTGGGCACCATCGGCCACCGCCTTTTCGTGGTGCAGATGCACGATCTCCACGAGCTCAGCGGCGACGGCCACGATGTGCCCTGGGGCACGGGGGCGGGCAGGATCCGCGAATTTCTGGAAGAGGTCCATCGCCAGGGCGTCAAACCGATCAAGTTCGGTCTCGAATACTCCTACGACTGGGAAGATTCCATGCCCGAGGTCGAGCAGTCGGCCCGGTTTTTTGATCAGGTGACCCTCGATTTGGCGAAATGACGGCATGTCACACGCGGCACGCGCGAGGATGGTATCGTGAACGAACTGATGGCGAGACTGAAAACCTATGACTGGGGCGGGGACCGCGGTACGCTGAAAGACCTCGATAATTTGATTGTGGCCGCCCGGAACGACCCGGGCACGCTGTCGGACATCGAACTCGCGTTGCTCGAGGTCCTGCAATCGGAGGTGCACCTGCCCGCGAAAGAGTACATCTGCCGGCAGCTGGCCCTCATCGGCACGAGCCGCAGCGTTGCCGTGCTGGCGGGGATGCTGACCGACCCCGAGTTGTCGGATCGCGC
>JAAYAQ010000155.1 GCA_012719295.1 Candidatus Hydrogenedentota bacterium
GGCGCGTGGAAAGTGGGGTTTATGCCCCAATGGATCGTGCGCGAATACCTTGCGCGGCGGGGCGGCGCCTGGTTCTCGCCCAAACAGGTGGTCCCCGCGCGTTGTTCTCTCCTTGGGTATTCCGTCGACACCATCATGGTCGAAGGACAGACCATCGAGCACACGTTTCTGCGGGTGGAAACCCAGCCCGAAGTGGGTCAGCCCGCCTACGACCAGGGCGCGGACATCCTTACGGCGTTTTTCCACCGCCAGTTGCGCGAGTTCCTGCATCCCGACCTCATGCCCCTGGGCAGGCGCATCATCGAGAGCTGCATCGCCGGCGCGGATGTGAACGACTACCTCGCCCTCCTTGAAGGCGCCCCCATCATGCTCGACGACTGAGGGTCGGAAGACCCGCGACAAGCCCCAAGGTTTTTCCCCGGGCCGTATGAATGCAGGTCCCGGTGAAGACGTTCAGAGCGGGCCGGCCGCCTGCTTCACGGGAAGACGGGCATCTCCGAAAGCACTTCCTCCTCGCTGTCCGGCGTTCCGAGGCGGAAAGGAGGATGCGGCGCTTCGTGCCGGGGAGGGCGTCGGGGCTGCGCATCCGCGGTCTCGGCCGTGCGCGGCGTCTCTTCGGTACGTTGCGGTACCAGCTCGCCATGGACAATATCGAAGGTCTGGAATTCGCCCGCGGCGTCGTACCGGGAGATCTCCACGGCCGGTCCGAGGGGCATGGTCTGCCACGTGAACAGGGCATCGTCGAGTTCCGGGTTTATCTCTATAGAGGTGATGTCGTTAAAGGTAGTCTGCACAGGATACGACACGCCAGGTTTGCTCTCGATCGGGTCGTAGGTCGTCCTGGTCCATTCCCGGGGAAACCAGAGTCCCGGCGCGATCTCGCCGGGCGTGACCGCAATCTTCTCACTCAGGAATCCGCCCGGCCCATAGTGACTGGTCTCGAGCACAAGATATCCCCGGTCACCGTCAAGAGTCATCTCGAACATGGGACTCTTTCTGTGGGAACACTTGAGGCTGAAGAGCCTCTCGGGACCGGGCACGCGTTCCACGCGCAACTCAAGATACTTCTGCGTCTGTGCGGTCCGGTGAATCTGCACGAGCGAGTCGTGTCCGTTTCCAAACCCGTGGCGGCGGGGCCCCTGGGCATCAAAGGCATGCAGGGCATCCCGGGACTGCTGTGGCATCGCGTCGATACTGGAATGTTCGCGAAGATATGCCACCGTACTGGGCGGATGCGCCTGGGCCAGATAGCGGTCGTTCAATACGAGGCTTTCGGTTCGGAAAACGGACCGGCGCCTGCCGCGACCGAGGTTTTCCGGTATGGTGCCCGAACGCTCAATGCGAATCCAGGCCCCCTTTTCGAACTCCTTATGGTCCATCTTGCGTTCATGCACCCGTCTTCCCTCGCGCCTCATCCCCCTCTCCGTCACGGTGAACGAAAGCGAGGTAATGCGCGCCAGATGAGCTTCCTGCTCCGCGACGGCAGCACCGAGCCAATCGACAGCCTCTTCCCCCTCCCAGACGCCCGCGTCCGCCCCGCTTTTCACACAGCCCGCCGTGCTCAGAAGCAGCAACCCGGCACACGCCAGCAAC
>JAAYAQ010000627.1 GCA_012719295.1 Candidatus Hydrogenedentota bacterium
CACTCCGCCAACCCCCGGTTTCTGCTATAGTCGTTCCCGGTTTTCCAAACAAACGCTGGAGATGCCCCATGAGCCACTCGCTGCTGATTTGCCTGCCCCTGGCCCTCTGTGCCGCGGACCTCCCCGAACCCAAAAGCGACATGGGCAATTTCTATCCCATGTTAAACGGCTATGCCGCGCAGTCCACGTTCCCCCTCTCCTACCTGGCCCAGGACTGGCCGGACCCGGATGCCTGGCGTCAGCAGGGACGCGACCGCATGCACGAGCTGCTCTCCTACAATCCCCAGCCTGCCGCGCCCGACCCCGAACTCCTCGAATCCGTAAAAAAAGACGGGTATACGCGCCACCTCGTCCGGTACGCCATCTCGGCCGGGCGCACCACCGACGCCTACCTGCTCATCCCCGACGGGCTCGACGCCCCCGCGCCCGCCGTCGTCGCCCTGCATTGCCACAGCGGCTTCTATTACAGCGGCAAAGAGAAGATCACCGAGACCGAAAATCCCGTGCCATGCCTGCAGGACCTCATCAACAACACCTACGGCGGCCGTCCGTTCGCCGATGAACTCGCCCGGCGCGGTTTCGTCGTACTCGTGCCCGACGCGTTCTATTTCGGCGCGCAACGGCTGGACGTCACGCAGATACCCCGCCGGTTCGTCGAATCCCTGGCCGGCTGCGAGCCCGGAAGCAACGACTACGTGCAGAAATTCAACCCCGTCGCCGCACGCCACGAGGACCTCATGGCCAAAACCATGTTCGCCGCCGGCGCCACGTGGCCCGGCATCCTGTTCCAGGGCGACCGCGCCAGCGTCGACTACCTCGTCACCCGCCCCGAGGTCGACCCGTCGCGAATCGGCTGCATCGGGCTCTCCATCGGCGGATACCGCAGCGCCCATCTGTTCGCTCTCGATCCGCGCATCAAGTGCGCCGTGGTCGCCGGATGGATGACCACCTACAGCGCGCTCCTCTACGACCACATCCATTCCCACACCTGGATGGTTTACGTGCCGCGCCAGCACAGTTTCCTCGACCTGCCCGACGTCGTCACGCTCAACGCCCCCAACCCCCTCATGGTCATCAACTGCCTCAACGACTCGCTCTTCACGCTCGAGGGCATGCAGGCCGCCGAGAAGAAAATCGCCGGTGTTTACGGAAAAATGGGCGCCGCCGACCGATTCACCTGCAACTACTACGACGAGCCCCATTCCCTCAAGATTCCCGCGCAGGACGATGCCATCGCCTGGTTCCAGAAATGGCTCCGGCAATAGCCTGTCAGCCCCGGGAGTCAATAAGCCTACGACCGCGGGTGGAAATTCTTGTGCGCCCGGCTTAAGCGGTCCACGCTGACGTGCGTGTAGATCTGCGTCGTGGACACGTCCGCGTGCCCCAGCATCTCCTGGACCGCGCGCAGGTCCGCCCCGTGATCGAGCAGGTGCGTCGCGAACGAATGCCGCAGCATGTGCGGCGTCACGTTCTGGCGGATGTTCGCGGATTGCGCCGCGCGCTTCACCACCTGCCACACGCTCGTGCGGCTCATCCGCCGGCCCCGCGCCCCCAGAAACAGGGCATCGTCGAGCACCCTGCCCTGCGCACGCACCGGCAGATACGCCTGGATCCGCGCGATCGCCCGCCCCCCCAGCGGCACAATCCGCACCTTCGAGCCCTTGCCCCGCACCCGAACCATCGACTCCTCCAGCGACACCTCGCGCAGGGGAAGGTTCGCCAGCTCCGAGATGCGCAACCCGCACGCGTAAAACAGCTCCAGAATCGCCGCGTCCCGAAGACCGTGTTTGCGCGAGAGGTCGGGCGCGGCCAGCAACCGCTCCACCTCCAGCGCGGAAAGCACATGCGGCAACGCGCGGATCAGCCGGGGTGAATCCATGCCTTCGGTCGGGTCCCGGTCCGCCAGATGCTCCTCCCGCAAAAACCGGTGAAAGCGGCGGATCGCGCTCAGGTGCCGCGCCGCCGACCGCGCGCTCAGGCCCCCCTTCCGCAACGCGATCAGATGTCCCAGCACGTGGTCCCGCGTGATCTGGTTCGGATCCGACACCCCGCTCTGCTCGAGATGCGCCGTGTACGCCCCCAGATCGCCCGCATACGCGTCGAGCGACTTGTCGGCAAGCCCCGATTCAAAAACAGACGCCTCCAGGAATTGATCCAGAAGGCGTCTGAGCTGTCCTGATGCTGTCATGCCGTTCCCGTGCCCGCTCATGGCGCCCCATCGCGATGCGGGAATCCACGCGCGGCTACTTCTTTACGATATCGTCGGCCGACTCGACCACGCGCGCGATCACGCCGTACTCGACGGCCTCTTCCGCGCTCATCCAGAAGTTGCGGTCGCTGTCTTCATACACTTTCTCGTACGACTGGCCGGTTTCCCGCGCGATCATCTCGTTGAGGCGCGTGCGAATCTTCATGATTTCCTGCGCTTCAATGCGGATATCCTTGAGATGGCCCGCCGCCCCGCCGCTGGGCTGGTGCAGCAGGAACCGCGTATGCGGAAGCGCCACACGGTTTGTTTTCGGCGCGCCAAACAGGATCGGCACCGCAATGCTCGCGACCCACCCCGCCCCGATGGCGGTGATCTCCGACTTGACGAACCGCATCACGTCATGGATCGCCAGACCCGCGTCCACATGCCCTCCCGGCGACGTGATAAACACCCGGATGGGATCCTGGCTCTCGCCGTCCAGGATCAGGAGTTCCGTAATGACCCGTTCGGCCAGTTCCTCATCCACGGTCCCCGAAACCAGGACCGTGCGGGTCTTCAGAAGCCGGGTCATCAACGGTTCAATGGGCTGTTTCTCGATCGGTTCGTCGTTGCTCATCATGAATCGCGCCTCACTCCTGTTCGTTATGCGAAGGCGTATTGTGCCATTCGCCCGCAAATCAGTTCAAATGCGCGATGTGGGCCGGCCCCGCGGAGACGCCACAAGATGCATTCCCCGTTCCGGTCGTCTATACTCCGGCCAGGGCGATCCGCGGCGCTCCGTGGGCCGCCAAGGCAACCGCACCCGAGGAGTGACCCCATGCTTTCCACGAAGCCCATCCTGCAACGCCGCACGGCAATGGCGGCTCTCGCGGCCGCCATGCTCGTTCTGACGCTTCCCCCGGCAAACGCCGCCGAGCCCATCGATATCGGTTCGCGCCTCGAACCCCTGTGGGACCAGTTGATCATCGAATCCATGGACGGCGTCCGGCAGCTCCTTCACGAGCCCGTGCCCCGCGACATCGCCCTGACCACCGACGCCCCCTGGGAGGGCAACATCTCCTGTTATTTCACCGTCTTTGAAGACGACGGCCTGTTCCGCATGTACTACCGCGGCTCCCATTTCGATCTCAAGACCAACCAGGCCAGCGATCAGCGCGTTTGCTACGCCGTCAGCGTCGACGGCATCCACTGGACCAAACCCGAACTCGGCCTCTTCCAATTTGACGGTTCCTCCGCCAACAACATCGTCTGGGAGGGCGAGGGCGTGCACAATTTCTCCCCGTTCAAGGACGGCAATCCCGCCTGCCCGCCCGAAGAACGCTACAAGGCCGTCGCCAGCGGCCACGACGAGGCCCGGCTCCTCGCGTTCAAGTCCGCCGACGCCGTGCATTGGGAACTCATCCGAGAGACCCCCATCATCACCGTCGGCGCGTTCGACTCCCACAACCTCGCTTTCTGGGACGCCTGCCGCCAGCAGTACGTCGAGTACCATCGCGGTTTCACCGACGGCGTCCGCGCCATCATGACCTCGACCACCCGCGATTTCCTCAACTGGCCCGAACCGCAATGGCTCCAGTACACCGAAGGCACCCCCGCCGAACACCTCTACACCAACGGCATCACGCCCTACCACCGCGCCCCCCATATCTTCATCGGCTTCCCGAAACGCTTCCGGCCCGACCGCGACCTGAACGTCCACCATTATCCGGGCGTGTCGGACGGCCTCTTCATGACCAGCCGCGACGGACTGCTGTTTCACCGCTGGCGCGAGGCGTTTCTGCGGCCCGGCCCCGATCCGACGCGCTGGGTCAACCGCAATAACATGATCGCCTGGGGCGTCATGCAGACCGACTCCGGAGACCCCAACCGGCCCCCCGAACTCTCGATCTACGCCACCGAAGGCTATTACGTCGGCCCCTGCGAACTGCGCCGCCACACCATCCGGCTCGACGGATTCGTCTCCGTTAACGCCCCCGCAACCGGCGGCACGTTCACAACGAAACCCCTGCTCTTCGCTGACGGGGAAGACGCGCCGCTGCCGGAACGCGCCGCCGCGTCCCTGCCGCTCTCGTTCACGCAGGACAATCCCATCCGCGGCGGCCAGTCGCTCGTGTTCACGTCCCCGCAGATCGTGAAACTCCCCAACACGCAGCACCTGGGCGCCCAGGCCACCTTCGCCGCCGTGGTTCGCGATGTCCCCGCCGGCCACCGCCGCATCTTCTCCGCCTACGACGGCGGCGGCATTGACGCCATGCAGAACGAGCTCATCTTCGACTGCAACCCCGCCGGAAAAATCGGCGACTCGGAAAC
>JAAYAQ010000628.1 GCA_012719295.1 Candidatus Hydrogenedentota bacterium
CGGGTCACCCTCGCTTTTCGGGTTGCCGTCGCGGTTTGCATCGACGTACAGATCCCTGACCGTGACGTGGCCCACCCCCGACCCGATAATGCGAATGACGTTGGTCTCCTGCGCGTCCGCCTGGATCAGTTTCGTCGCGACCCCTTCTCCCTGGAGCGTCACATGGCTTCTGCGAATCAGGACGCCACCCAGTTCACCCTCGACACGGCGGATGTCGTAGGTGCCCGCCGGCAGAAACACGGTTCCGCCCGCCTCCGGCAACGCAGCGATCGCCGCGTTGATCTCTTCTTGATCGTCCTCCCCGTCGCAGACGAACCGCGCGGATGCGCGCATGGCCTCAGACGCATCGTGCGCGGCAACAGTCAGCACGCCCGGCAGGGGCGTTTGCCCCGCCCCGGCCCCGTACACAGCAAACGCCAGCAGAAATGCAAATACGTTCATCGCAACAGCTCCCTTATGGATGGCCTGCGCCCGCAATCACTCTAGAGGGCGGGGCCGAATCGGTCAAATCGTCTTGCCAACGAGGTTCTCGTGCCGTATCCTCCCTGAAGAGAGACTCACCGGCTTCTGGCGCGAACGAAGGAGTCGCCCATCATGACAGCACTGGTTTGCGCGGCATTGCTGGCAGGGGTTTCGGCACAATCAGCCGCCCCGCCGTTCGGCAACGTGTTTCTGCTCGGGGACGCCGTACGCATCGAAGTACCCAGGGAAGCCGCGGACCTCGCGCAGACATGGCGCGTGCTCGATGATGCCCTCACGGCGGTCGCCTTTGGCGAGATCCGTCATGCTGCCGTGATTGATGGTGGTCACCTGCCCGCGGGATGGTACCGGGTCGAGTTTCTTGACACACAAAACCGGCGTGTGGGATTCACTACGGCGGCCGTCCTGCACAACGCCCCACAAACCGCGTCCGGCGCGTCCCCCGTGGCCGTGGACATCGCGCTTTCGTGGCTTGCGCGGGATGAACCAGCCACATGGCCGGGCCTGGCCCGGCTGGCCGCGCTCGCAGGAGCGCGGTGGGTTCGCGACCGCATCCATTGGCGGGAAATGCAGGCCGGGACCGGCGAGTTTTTCGAGCAGACGCATTACGACGCGACCGCCAGCGTGCAGTCCGGCGCCGGGCTCGAGATCCTGCAGGTCTTTCACGCCGTGCCGTCCTGGGCGAGAGAGCCTGTTGCGGACAATCAGCGTCCGAGAACTGACCTGCGCCATCTCCACCGGTTCTGCGAAGGTATGGCTCGGCGTTTCGAGGGCCGCGTCGATGCCTGGGAACCCTGGAATGAAGGCAACGCCGGCAACTTCGGCGGTCTGGCCATGGACGAGTTGTGCTCCCTGCAAAAGGCCGCCTATTGCGGCTTCAAACGCGGTGATCCGGACCTCCCGGTCTGCTGGGCCCCTCTGGGCGGTGCGAACACCCCGGCCCAGGCTGAGGCCGTGCTCCGAAACGAAACCTGGCCTTACTACGACGTCTACAGCATCCACTCCTACGACTGGCCCCACGCCTACGCGCAACTCTGGGAGCCCGCGCGCCGGGCCGCATGCGGCCGGCCTGTCTGGGTCACCGAATGCGATCGCGGCATGAACGCGGATCCGGCGTCCCCGGCAGACGATTTCACACACGACGCTGCGCGGCTGAAAGCCCAATTCATGGCCCAGTCCTACGCGTGCAGCCTGTTTGCTGGCGCGTCGCGCCATTTCCACTTCATCCTGGGCCCGTATACCGAAGGCCACGGCGCGATCCAGTTCGGACTGCTTCGTCACGATTACACCCCCCGCATGAGTTACGTGGCCCTCGCCGCCGTTGGACGTTTCCTCGCGGATGCACGGTGCCTGGGCCGGTGGGAAGTGTCGGAGAACCCTGAGGTGCATCTCTACGCCTTCCGCGCCCTGCCCGATGGCGCGCCACGTGATGTGCTCGTGGCGTGGGTGGAGAAGGAAGTGGATTGGCCCGCACGTGGAAAGCAGTCACTGCCCTGGCCGTTGCACGGCGACCTCCGCGTCGAGGCCGCCTTCGACTATCTCGGCCGGCCCATCAAACCAGTCCCGCCCGCGGAAATCACCTCGGCGCCGGTCTTTGTCGTGTTGCCGGAAGGAGAAACTGAGGCCTTGCCGCTGAAGACCATGCCCGCGTCCGAATATCGCGGAGGAAGCCCCTCGCCCGTGGTCCTGCAGTTCGATACCCCCGGCATCGCACCCGTCATGCGTCAGCGCGCCTGGACCCCCGAACCCGAACGCGTCTTCGAACCGGGAACGGAAATCTCGTGCGAACTCATCGCGTACAATTTCGCGGAAACAGAGGTCAGCGGCGCCATTTCGGCGACTGAGATTCCGAAAGAAATGGTCATTGAGCCCGAGACATGGCACGTGACCCTTCCGGCCGGGGAACGCACCGTGCTCGCCGCCCGGATGAGCGTGCCCGCCCCCCATGCGCCATCGGACGCCGATTGGGTCGTGTTTCAGGGCGAGTTCGGAAACGCAGGCAGGCCGGTGCTGGCGTTCCAGATTAATC
>JAAYAQ010000156.1 GCA_012719295.1 Candidatus Hydrogenedentota bacterium
GGCCGCGTAAGTCCTTTCCATACCTGGAGCTGGAGGGGGGAATCGAACCCCCGACCTCATCATTACGAGTGATGCGCTCTACCGACTGAGCTACTCCAGCAAAAAAATGGTGCCAAGGGGCAGAATCGAACTGCCGACACGCGGATTTTCAGTCCGCTGCTCTACCAACTGAGCTACCTCGGCACAGGGAGAATCATACAATTCGCGGAGGGGTAAAGTCAACTTGGCGTGCGCGGCGCCGGTCCCATAGCTGAGGAACTGGGACAGGTTCCGGGCGGCGGCCGAGCGCGGCCTTGGGCAATAGCAAAGGCGTTTGGTATGCTGGACGGCACGTGTCCGATGGGCCAGGGAGCAACCATGGGGAGGTGCGGTATGGACAACAGGTATTCGCTTCGGGAATTCGTCGAGCAGACGGGGCAGCGGGACCTCGGCCAGGGCGAGTTTGAGCTGGAACGGGACCGGCTGCTGGAGATCAATCTGAACGGGGCGGTCTGGACGAAGATGGGGTCGATGGTGGCCTATGTGGGCGGGATCAAGTTCACGCGGGAGGGCATCCTGGAACATGGTCTGGGCAAACTGCTGAAAAAGACCGTGACGGGCGAAGGGACGCAGTTGACCAAGGCGGAGGGCCAGGGCCGGCTGTATCTGGCGGACACGGGCAAAAAGATCTCGATTCTGAACCTTCAGGGCGAGGCCATTTATGTCAACGGCAACGATCTGCTGGCGTTCCAGACGGGCATTCAATGGGACATCAAGCTGATGCGCAAGGTCACCGCGATGCTGGCGGGCGGGTTGTTCAATGTGCGGCTGGAAGGCCACGGCATGGTGGCCATCACGACCCATTACGACCCGTTGACGCTGCGGGTGACGCCGGACCGGCCGGTCATCACGGATCCCAACGCGACGGTGGCCTGGTCGGGGAGTCTGGAGCCGGAGTTCAAGACGGACGTCTCGTTGAAGACGTTCTTCGGCCGGGGCAGCGGCGAATCGATCCAG
This sequence comes from Candidatus Hydrogenedentota bacterium, assembly GCA_012719295.1. GTDB lineage: Bacteria > Hydrogenedentota > Hydrogenedentia > Hydrogenedentales > SLHB01 > UBA2224. Next base: position 997 of record JAAYAQ010000156.1, read on the forward strand.
ATGTCATTCCGCGGCGACGGGTTCGTTGTGGTGCAGCCGTACGAAGAAGTCCAGTTTCAGGGGAATGCCGGCGGCGGTTGATGCCGCAACAACGAGGAGGGCGATGGTGCCGGAACCAGAAAGCGCGCCGCGGCCCAGGTCGAGACGCAATTTTCTCAAGCACAGCATGGCGGGCACGGCGTTGACGGCCGCGCTCGGAACGATGGCCGCGGGCAGCGCACCCGCCTGGGCGGGTGTTCGCCAGACGGCGGGCGCGACGCTGGAGCTCGAACCGGCGGATGCGTCGTACGACGTGCTTGTGGTGGGCGGCGGCCCCGCGGGCTTGTGCGCGGCGATTCAGGCGGCGCGCGCGGGCGCAAAGACCCTGCTTGTCGAGAAGAGCGGCGTCCTGGGCGGCGCAATCGTCCTGAACGGCGTGAATTTCCCCGGGCTGTTCCATGCGTGGGGGAAGCAGATCATCGCCGGCATCGGCTGGGACCTTGTGACGGCGGCTGTGGACCTGTGCGGTCAGGCGCTGCCGGATTTTTCGGATTACACGCGGCGGCACTGGCATCTGCAGGTGCGCGTGGACCGGGCGGTGTTTGCCGCGCTGGCCGACGCCGCCGTGCTGGATGCGGGCGCGGCGCTGCTGTTCCACGCGATGGCCGCATCGGCTGTGTTCGAGGACGGGCGGTGGCGGGTGGGTCTAGCCACGAA
>JAAYAQ010000629.1 GCA_012719295.1 Candidatus Hydrogenedentota bacterium
CCTGTCAAGCCATTTGCTAATCTTACCGAGGGGTGTATCGTCACGCCATTTGGTTTCTTACCAGGCATAGGAGGTAGGCCGTGGGGTTTGGGGCCTGTCATCCCCTCCCCGCGGGGAGGGGATGCGCTGTTCTAGTACAGAATCTTGTCGAGGTTCTTTTCGTGAAGCGGGCGTAGCGAGACGAGCGAGCTGGCGCTCGATGCTGGAAGAAAGGGCGAAGGGGTCGGTCTGCTCTCGCACGGCGAGCGCGGTGCGCACGGCGGCCGGGAGGTGCTTTTCGCCGTAGTGGGCCACAAGCCGCTCCAGCGGGGTTTGCGCTTCATCGTAGCGGCGGATGAGGCGGCTGCCGATCCGCACTTTCTCTTTGAGTTTCACACAGGGCTGGTAGAGATTCATCATGGTGCGCCAGTCGCCCCGGTACAGGTGGTTGATGGCATTTAGTTGCTCGTGCGTGTCGTAGCGTTCCCAGCCTAAGAGTCTGCGCACATGAGTCCAGTTCTTCTGTTCGATGTGGGCGTTATCGTCTTTTTTGTAGGGTCGGCCGCGGGTGAATTGGATGACACACTTCTTACAGTACGCGTAGAGGTGGTGGTTGATGAACTCCGAGCCGTTGTCCGAATCGATGGCCTGGAGGGGAAAGGGAAGTGCCCTGCGTATCTCGTCCAAGGCATCCACGACGCCCTGCTCACCCTTGCCCATAAGGCCGAAGTTCTCCCCCCATCCGGTGAAGATGTCGGTGAGGTTAAACGAGTAGATGAACTCGCCCGCCGCGTGGGGGCCCGAATGCGAGACCAGGTCGATTTCGCAGTACCCGGGCTCATGTACGTCCCAATTATCGGTTTTGACGGGGATTTGGTGTTTGAGCAGGGTGCCGGGTTTGGTGCGGCCGTAGATGCGCCGTTTGAGACGGCGGCGTTTATCGGCCAGCCGGCGGTCCATCTGGCGCGGGCTCATTGCCAGCAGTTCGGCTTCCACTTGAGGGCTAACACCCGCGATGTGCTGGCGCGCCCAGGGCAACCACTGCGGGAGCAGCGCTTTGAGGCGCACCGACCACGGGTAGCCCGCCGCCTCCCAAATCCGCGCCAACACACGAACGGCCGTTGGCGAATACGTCGGGCCGCGCCGCTTGGGCGTGCTGCCCGGAGGTGGGCCGTCCGCCGGTTCGCCCAACAATGCAATCGCGTACTTGCGGTGGTAGCCTGTCTGTTCACAGAACTCATCCAACAGTGCCGAACGACCCGCCCGGTCCGCCATCGTGTAACGCTTCCGATACTTCTTCAATCCATCCAAAATGCGCTCTCCTGCCATCGTCCTGCCTTCCATGCTCCGGTAAGATCACAAATGGCAAGACGATACCATCTCCGGTAAGATCTTAGATGGCGCGATTCGCGGCTTTGACTTGAAGATCCCCGAAACGCTAAAATTCCGCCTTTGATTCTGGCCATTGCGGGCCGCATGAGTTCTGGATGCCTTCGCCTGACAGGCCCGTTTCCAATCAACAGCGCATGCTGGGAG
>JAAYAQ010000003.1 GCA_012719295.1 Candidatus Hydrogenedentota bacterium
GAACTGACCAGGAACGGCTCGATGCCCATGTTGACCAGCCGTGTGATCGCGCCCGCGCTGTCGTTCGTGTGCAGCGTGCTGAACACCAGGTGGCCCGTGAGCGACGCCTGCACCGCCATCTCCGCGGTTTCATGGTCGCGAATCTCGCCCACGAGAATGATGTCCGGGTCCTGGCGCAGAATCTCGCGCAGCGCCGCCGCGAAATTCAGGCCGATCCGGTCGCGCACCTGGATCTGGCCGATGCCCGGCATCTGGTATTCGATGGGGTCCTCGACCGTGATGATGTTCTTGTCCGGAGAGTTCACGCGCTGGAGACCGGCATACAGCGTGGTCGACTTGCCCGAACCCGTCGGGCCCGTCACCAGGATGATCCCGTGCGAACTCATGATCATCCGGTCAAACACCGCATAATCCTGTTTCGAAAGCCCCAGCTCCTCCAGCCCGAACAGAAACGTGCCCTTTTCCAGGATACGCATCACCACGCGTTCGCCGAACGCCACCGGAATCACCGAGACGCGAATGTCGATTTCCTTCCCGCTCAAGCGGATTCTGATGCGGCCGCCCTGCGGGAGACGGTGCTCCGCGATGTTCATGTTCGCCATGATCTTGATGCGCGAGATCACCGCCGCCTGCTGCGATTTCGGCACCGCCAGCTTCTCGTACAGCACCCCGTCGATCCGGTACCGGACCCGGACGTCGCGTTCGAACGGCTCCACGTGAATATCCGACGCGCGCTCGCGGATCGCGCCCGTGATCAGCAGGTTGATCAGCTTGATGATCGGCGCCTCGTTCGCCAGATCCAGCAGGTCGCGCTCCGAGGCCTCCAGCGAATCCAGCGTATGGATCTCGCCCGTCTCCCCCTCGGCCAGCACGATGTCGTCGATCATGTCCGCCGCGCTTTCGCCCTGCCGGTCGAAATACGAATCCAGCATCCCCTGAATGTCGTCCCCGCGGCACAACACCGGCGACACCGGCCCGCCCAGCAGAAGCCGCAGATCGTCCAGCGGCAACAGGTTCACGGGATCGTTCACCGCCACGCAATACACCGCCCCGTCCTTCTTGTACGGCGCCATGCGGTATTCGCGAATGAAATTGATCGGCACCTTCGTCGTCAGCGACGCATCGATCTGGGCCGTCACGGTGCGCTCGAACGGGATGCCGAACTGCGCGCTCAGCGCCTCGAGCACCTGGTCCTCTTCGCAATACCCCAGGTCAAGCAGGATCTGCCCCAGCCGTTTCGGACGGATCCGCTGCAGTTCCAGAGCTTCATCCACCTGTTCCTGATGGATGTGCCCCAATTCCAGCAGGATCTCGCCGATTCTCGCGCTGCGTTTTGGACTCATTCCGTGCCCTGCTTCGCGTCGCCCCGGCCAAAGCGTTCGCCCGCGTTGATCTGCTCGACGCGCGCCCGCGTCGGCCGGTGTTCGTTGCGCATGTACCTGCGCTTGTTGATGCGCTTGATGTAGCCCTTCTCGAAAAGCACGTCGACATTCGCGTTGCTGAACTGGTCCATACGGTACTTCGTGACCCGGTCCATGTCGATGCCTTCCTTGATGATATACGGCGACACCAGCAGCACCAGGTTGCGCTTGCTCCGCGTGTTGCTCTTCGTCCGGAACAGCCACCCCACCATGGGCAGGTCGCCCAGATACGGCGGCTGGCGAATCGAACGGTCCGTGCCTTCCCGAAGCAGCCCGCCCAGAATGCCCGTCGAACCGTCCTTGATCACCGTCTCGGTCTTCACGTTGGATTTCGACAGCGTCGGGCCCACGATGTTCACGTCCGCGCCGACCGTGCTCTGGATGACTTCAGAGACCTCCACCTCGAGCTCCATCGACACGTAATCGCCTTCGCTGATCTGCGGTTTGACCTTCAGCTTGATGCCCACGTCCTCGCGTTCCACCCGGCTGAACACGCTCGATCCGATCGCCGACTGGTCCAGCGACCGCGAACTGCCCGTGATGAACGGCACTTCCTGGCCCACCACCACCTCGGCCTCGACGTTGTCCTTCGTCGTCAGGCCCGGCTGCGCCAGCACATCCACTTCCGTAATCGCCTCGAGCGTCTGCAGCAGCAGGGGAATGTTGGGAATCTCCTGCGTGATGAACCCGCCCGCGCCGTCGGGGATGGTCACCTCCGTCGTGCCGTCGATGATGCCTGCCAGCACGCCGCCATCGCCCACCGCCGCCAGCGGCCCCTCGGTGAGCACCGTCGCCAGGGTCACCACGTTGTTCAATCCGAAGCCGTCCTCGCCATCAATGCCCGCAAGCTCGACGGACAGGTCGAAGTTGTCGCTGATCGTCACCTCCATGATCACCGCGTCGACGTGCACCTGCCGCGGCGGCACATCGAGCTGCGCGATCAGCTCGCGGATGACCCGGTAATCCTGCGGCGCCGCCACAACCAGCAGCGAATTGCTGTCTTCATAGCTGGTAATCTGCACCTTCTTCTCGAACGGCTGGATCTCCGCCGTCGCCGCGGGCGCCCCCTGCTGCTGGCCCTCCGCGCGGGGCGTCAGCCCGATGACCGCGTTCAAGGCCTCTTCCACCTTCGTCGCGTCGGCGTTGAGCAACTGGTAGACGTGCAGGTTGTCCGACTCGTAATCCGTGGGCGTATCGAGCAGCGCGATCAGGTCCCGCACCTGGCCCATCAGCGGCGCGCTCGCCAGCACAATCAGGGCGTTCAGCCGCTCGTCCGACACGATGCGCATCGTTTCCTGGTGGCTGACCACCGTCGATTCCGGCCGGCCCGGCACGTTCGGACGGGCCGGTTGCCGCGGCACCGGCGTCGGCCGCGCCGCACGTTCCGCCGCCGCGGGAGCGCCTTCCGCCGTCACGCCCAGAATGTCCTGGATCTGCGTCGCCAGCACTTCCGCCCGCGTGTGTTCGAGCGCGAAGATCTCCATTTCCGTCTCGTACCCCGGAACGTCGACCTCCTGAATGAATGACAACATGTTGCGGATGCCGTCCGCGTTGTCCGTGATGATGAGCATGTTGGTTTTTTCATACACGCTCACGATGGCCGTCTGCGACCCGAGCTGCTGCAGCAACGACTGCAGGTCCGCCGCGTTGGCGTACAGGATCGGCACGATGTGCGTCGCCACCCGGTCGTACCCCTTCGGGTCATCGCGCCCGATCACGAGCGGGCTCTTCTCCGTAAACTGGCCGGTCTGCACGATCCGCACCAGGTGCCCGTCCAACACCTCCACCATGTCATACCCGCGCATCTGCAGCAGCGAGCCCAGGATGTCGTAAGCCATCGACGCCGGAATCGGCGCGTGCGAGATCAGAGTCACTTTCATCTGCGCCATCTGGGGATCTATGTCGAAGTTCTTCCCGGTCTGCGCGCCGATGATCTTGATCACGTCCAGCAGGTTATCTTCCTCGAAATCCAGCGTCAGCAACGGTTCATCGGCCGTCCCCCGGTTGCCGCCAACGGGCGAAGTCGCCTTCGGCCGGTAGGGATCGACCGGGATCGCCGGGATCTCCCGGCCGGTGGGCGCCAGTTCGTCCGGACTCACCTGCCGGGGGCGGTCCGCCCGCTCCGGTCGCACCTGGGGCCGCGGCACGGACGGAGCGCTCTGTCTCGGGACCGCCGGACGCCGGGGCGGCGGCGCGGGCGTAGCCGCGGGCGCGGGCGCCGTTTCGTCGGCCGCGGCGGGCGCGGCTTCCTCGGCGGACGCGGGGGCCGCTTCTTCGGTTGACGCGGCCGGGGCCGCTTCTGGCGCTGCCGCGGCCTCTTCGACCGGCGGCGCTTCCTCCGCAGCGTCCTGTTGCGCTCCCGCCGGCAGAGCCGACACCATCAGCGCAACCCCAAGGCACAGCAATGCCCGCGTGGTCATCCAGCCGTAGTTCACGGTGTGTCCTTCCCCTTGTTCTGTGGCCTGAAACTCATGCGTCCTGTAGCCGCCCCGCCATGGAGCGGGGCGCGCGCCCCCCTATTCCAGCTTGATGGTGCGCGTAACGGTCTGGCCGTTCCGCAGCACTTTCAGATGGAACACGTTGAGGTTTTTAAACTTTTCCGCGATTTTTCCGATGCTCTCGACACTGTCGATCGACATGCCGTTGATGGCGGTAATCACGTCATTGTCGGCCAGGCCAACCTTCTTCGCCAGCGGCACCTTGCCCAGATCCGGCGAAGTGATGCCGACCATCTTTCCGCTGGCGTCCTTGTACGGCTGCGGCTTGAGCTCCGTCATCAGCCGGCCCATGTCGCTCGCGATTTCCATGAGCTCCTGTTTCTTGACCGAAACCGGTCCCGGTTCCTCCCCCTCCGCGGGCTGCGGCGCCGCCGGAGCGCCGGGAGCCGCCGCCAGGTGCGCGGGAACCGTCTCCTTTTCGTCCATGGACAGAATCTCGCGCTTGTTCTCTTTCTTGTTGAACAGCACGACCTCCCGCTTGTGGACCTCTTCGAGCACCACATCCGAGAGCACCGGTTCGCCCAGGTAATAGGTGTCCTCGATGTTCGTTTGCGTGTTCTTTATCCCGGCGCTGGCCAGCGGATCCGTGGGCGAGGTCGCGGCCGTGCCCAGGAGCTTCAGGGGAAGACGGGTCACTTCGACCGTCGGCGCGGCCGCCGCGGCCGCGGCGCTGGCGGCATCCGGAGCGCTGGTTTTCGCCGCAGGACCAAACAGCCCGTTCTCCTTGATCACGCTATAATCCGCGGGCAAGCCCACTTTGGCCAGGCGCAGGTCGTCCACCGCCTCCGGGGGGGGCGGCGTTTCAACCGCCCGGACGGGTTCCAGGATGGTGGAAAACACCAGATACGCCACAATCAGCAGGAGCGCGATGAGCGCCAAATCCAACAACAGAAAGGTTTTACGTATCAGCAATCCTCGGAGCATCGTTGCCTTTCCTGAGTCCGGAAGAGCAGGGCGCGCTGGCGAAACCCTCCATGCCGGGAGAACCTCGTCCACGAGGCACGAAACACCCCTGCCCACATGGTTCTTCTCTACAACGGACCCCGCCTGCGTGGGGTTGACGCGACGCGCGTTGTGGCGGCCTGCACGGCCCCGGCATCGCCCGCGTCCGGCAGCCAATCATATACCAAGCCCGGCACCGGGTCAAAGACACTTCCCCGGCGAAAGCCGCACCAGAACCCCCTGTACATCGTGCATTTTCGCGCATCGAATCCTCATCTGCCCCCCCGTCGCAGGCATCCCCCACCGGCATGTTTCCTCCCTCTTGTGTGGGACCGGCGCCCTCGCCGGTCGAAACGCCGATGGCCGCCGGGGGCGGCGGTCCCGCACAGGACACGACACCAGACGTCGCCGGGCGGCGCCGGCATAAAAAACCCCCCGAAAACATCCGTTTCCGGGGGGTATCTCCTGCCTGTCAAGCGGGCGATCACTCGGCTTTTTTCGCGGCCTCCTCGTCGGCTTTGAGTTTCTGGTCGAGCCCGCGCAGATACGCCTTGAAATCTTCCAGTTCCACGCGCTTGGCCGTGGCCGCCTTCCCGCCCGTTTCCGTCTTCTCCGTGGCCGGCTCGCCCAGACCCATGGCGGTTTCCCCGAACACCACGTATTTCTCGCCGTTCAGCGCGTCCGTACGCACCTGAAGCTTACCCCGTTCGCCGCAGACCACCGCCGGAGCGCGGCGTTTCTCGGCCTGCATGAACAGGACCACTTCCTCGCCCTCGCTGAACTTGGGAAGATCCGTCACATAACGGAGGGTCGACCCGACACGGCCGCCCGGCTGGCGCAACACAATCTGGCCGCCCTTGTTCAGATGGCCTTTCACGTTGTCGTCGGTCCGGATCGTCACATCCGTGACAATCACGTTTTCCTTGAGGTAAAAGCTCTCTACGGCTTCCACGGTCCCCACGAAAATGTAATCCGAGGCCTTCACCATCTGTTCGGGAGACATCTTGGCCAGCAGGGCGTGGGCCGAACCGCCCGCAAGCAGCAGGCCCGCGACGACGAGCAGGCCGGCGGCCGCCCGCACAGCGCGCCACCGCCGCAACTCCAGCATCACGCCCAGTCCGAACAATCCTGCCGTCGCCATAAACAGCATCTCCGCGTGTCTGTACACCCATTCCACGCCGCCAAACGCGCCGCGCGCGTAACCCAGGGCGACGGGGTGCGTCGAAAGATACCGGGCAAGCGGCGGCGCCGTGCGGTAGTACGCGTCGATCAGCGCCGTGCCCACCGGCGACCCCAGCAGGAACCCGTCGCGCATGCTGCGCAGGAACCGCGGGGTCTGAGCGGCCGGCGCCACGCCAGCCACCACCACATTCAGCCAGCAGACGTTGTTCTCCGCGCCAAACATCGGTTTGCTGCCCGGCAGCATCGTGTTCAATGTCTTGCCGCTTGTGGCGCTCTCGACCTGGCCCGTCAACGGATTGTACGTCAACGGGGTACCCTGTTCCCGCTGCTCGATGCCGAACAGGTTGCCCGTCTCATTGAACACTTCCGACGGGAATGCGGTCGGGAAACTGAAATCGCTTTGGTTGAACAGCACCCGCGTCGAGTCGAAATCGCCCGGCGTATAGCCTTCCGGCTTCGTGACGCCGTTAATGGGATTGCTCGTAAGCACGTACGTCGCATCAAACGTCACGCCATCGCTTGTCTCATGCTGTTTCAGGAGATTGATCAGCTCGAACCACCCCGAAAACTCCTCCTGGTGTTCGTACAACGCCGACATCGTGCTGAACATCGGCACGCGGCGCGTGCCCACGTTCTGGTCCGCGTCGCTCCAGGCAATCACGTGCGCGCCCGGCAGCGGCACCGACGGGAAATCGACCCGCGTCTGCGAGCGCACTTCATGCTTCACCGCGAAATACCGCGCCTGCGAACCCCGCGGATACAGAAACGACACGCCCGCCATATCGTCCGGCGCCAGGTCGGAGCAGCCCGCCGTAAACTTGCCGTCGCCGAGATCCGTCGCAAAATAGATCGGATACATGGTCGGCGTTACGCCCACCTGCACCAGAACCCCCGCGGCATTCCGCTGCGCATACACGCGCTGTTCGAGATCCGCCAGGAGCCCCGTGTTGGCCGAGTCGTCCAGGAAATCCGAAAAGTTGTTCAGCGGGGTGTGGGCCATCCCGACAGAATGCCCGACCTCATGGACGTGCGTCGCCAGCAGGTCATACGTCGCCGGCAGCGTCTGCGTCGTTATGTTGCCGCCGCCCGTGTCAATCTCGACGGTGCGCTCCCGGAACGCCGCGCCGTTGTACACGATGTCGCACTCGACAATCTGGCCGCCGCTCACCTGGATCGCCTGCGTCCCGCCGGGCGGGGTGAAAAACGTGTCTTCAAGCACCAGCGTCAGAAGCGTCACGCCCAGCACGCCGGTAGGCAGGGTTTCCTCTCCCGGATCTTCCACCGCCACATAGTTGATGAAATCCATGCCCGCGAGCGAGTCGCCGATCACGTAATCCATGTCGTCGATCGGCCGGATGACCAGCGGCTCCGAGACCGGCGCGGTCAGGTAGAAGCCGATGTAGCTGGTGGGCACGTTTTCCCACACCTGAAACCCCTGCGCGAGGATCGCCTGCTCGGTGTCCGTCCAGCCCGTCGTCGTGTACACCGTGATGAGGTTCCCCTCATCGTCCAGCTCCTGCCGGGCAATGGTGTTCTCTCGCTCCAGCGTCCAGCGGACGCCTTCATCCGAGCCCACGTCGCCGTCGCCGTTTGTGTCAAGGTATTTGAGCGGCCACGTCATGTACCGAAGCGTCTTGTTGACCTCGGTGAAGCCGCCGAACGGAAAGAATGCGTAGGCAGGCCCCGCCATAAGCACACAGACGGCCACGCCTGCAAGCATTGCCATACGGACTCTCACGCTCACCTTGGATTCTCCTTTCGCACGGTTCGGCGGGCCCCCCCAGGGCCCGCCGTTACGCGTCGATTCCTCAGTTGTGCCCGCGCGGTGATGTCGTTCCCGCGCGGCGGCGGGCCACACAAACGCCCAAAGCAAGTAACACGACCGCTCCCATCGCCTTGCCGGGCGACGTTACCGCATAGGATACCGGGGTCAATGCGCCCCGGACAAGCGCCGCCAGCGCCGGCCGCGGAGCCACCGTGGCCGCAATCCGCGGGCTGACCCGGTAGTACATGTCCACGAACGCCGTCCCCAGCGTGGTCTGCAGCAGCACGTCGTCGCGGAAGCGCCGCAACATCCACAGTTCACGCGCGGAATCCGTGCCGTATGCCGCCGTGGCGATGAAGCACGCCCGCGGCGCCACCGGCAGATTCCGGTAGATGAACGCGTCCAGCTTCGTCGTCGAGAGCTGGGTCGTCTGGTTCCGCACCGTCACGTCCAGGGTGCCGGTCTGGCCCAGCCCCGCGGCAGGAAACGATACGTCGATGCGGGTCGATGTCCACGATGCCACCGGCATCAGGGTCTGGCCGAAGTACACCAGGGGATCGTCAAAGTTCTCCCCGTATATCGCGATCGGGAAGTCTTCGCTCGCGCCGGCATCCGGCGACAGCGACGTGATCACCGGCGCGTTGGCATCCGGCGGCACCGAGATGAGCGTAAACAAGTCGCCCCGGCTGGTCTGCTTGCCCGTCGTCGGGTTCAACACGGTGAGCACGATCGGATCCTGGTCGATGACCGACCCGCCGGGAATCGTCACGGCGATCTCCGTATCCGACGCCTGCGTCACCACGAGCGGAATGCCCGCCAGCGTCACGGTCGGCGACGTGCCGAAGCCGCTCCCGAAGATCACAAACGACAACCCGCTGGTCGGCACCACCTGCGGCAGCCGGTCGGTCGAAACCGCCCGGATCACCACGTCCGTCGGCCCGACCACCCGTTCGCTGGCCGTCGTAACCGCCGTGCGCACCGCCTTGTTGGCATGGAAGCGGACAAAATTGAACCCGCTGTTGTCCGGAACGCCCAGGGTCGGCATGTCCGAATTCGGGTAATCCGCCTCGTTATAGATCGTGACAAAGCCCAGCGCCCGCGCGCCCCACGGGAACTCGCTGAAGATGTCGAATTCACCGCGGTCGGCTGCCGGCGGCGGCGGGAACGTGTCGGGATCGGGCTCGGTCGGCGTGTTCGGGCCCCACCCCACGACCGCGACCCGGAAATCGTCTCCGAGCTCCATGCGATCAGTCGCCCGCACCACAATGAAGAAGTCGGCGCCGGTATCCGGATGCGTCGCGGTGGTCCCGATGGAGTCCTGAACCCACTGCCGGTTGTTCGCCTGCTGCGACATCGGTTTCGGCAGATTGTCCGTCCCCGGCGTCGAGAACACGAACAGCACCTGCGTGGACGGTTCGCCCACCGCGCCAATCAGGTACGGCGGATAATCCAGCGTCAACGGGATGTCGATGTCCTTATCGAACTGGCCGTTGGTGTTCGCCGGATTGGCGTCGTTATCGCGGTAGATAGCCACGCCGCTGACCGTCTGGTCAAGGCTCAGGGGCAGCAGATCGTTCTGAAGCGTGAACCTCCCGTCGCCGCCCTCGTCGTACAACTCGACAATGACCTGCTCGAGGAAGGTGGGATTGCTCACAATCCGCCACTGGCCGTCCGCCGGCTCGCCCGACAGCAGCGTCAGGCGGTTATCCGAGTTCCCGGTAATCCGGAAACTCTTGTACTGCGAGTCGATCAGGTAATGGTCTACGAACGCCCCGCTGGTCCAGACCGCTCCCGCCACTACGAACGACTGCGGGCCGCCCAGCCCATCCGTTCCCTGCGCCTTGGTCAAATCGGGCCGGTTCGTCGAGGCGTCAATGCCCAGCGCCGGCACCGGCGTGCCGTCCAGGAAGATCGACTGCCCCGACCCCGTGAAATCAATCACTTCACACGAAATCGAGGACTCCATCATCTCGTGGTAGTACCACCCTTCGATCGGGTCCTCCTCCGGATGGAGCTTCGTCAGCGCCTGCGGCGACACGATGTTGCTCGGCGTGAACTGAATGCCCGCCTGCTGGTCCTGCACCGGACGCCCCGGCAACGTCATCGGGATGAACACCTTGAAGGGCTCAAGGCGGCCGATGGTCTTCGAGGTCCGCACTACCACAAACAGGTCGTCGCCCGAGCTGCCGGCTTGCGGCACCGCCTTGGTTTGCGCAGCCGCGGCATCCGCCGCCGCCTTCACCTCATCCTTATGAATACGCACGGGCCGCTTCGCCCAGTACGCCTCGCCATCCACTTCTTCCACGAGCGCGGGCGCGGCCTTGTCCGCACCTTCCTCGCGGCGAGTCACGGCGCGCGGCGACTTGACGGCGTCCTTATCCACCGGCAGCGCCTTCGCCAGAACCGGCTCGTCGCTCTTCAGCATCGTGTCGCGAATCGGGGTCGTGTACCGCGGGCCGCCCGCGTCGGTGTCCGGCACGCTCCACGCCAGCTTGGGACGCAGCCGGAGCACCCAGGCCCGGTCCTTGCTGTCCACGTCGCCGTCGCCGTCGATATCGTCGGCATTGCCGTCGCCGTCCAGGTCCACGGGCTCCGGTTCCGGACGCCACACGAGGTTCCGCAGCGGCACCGGGGCGTCGCTGCCGAATTCACTGTTGAACACCGAATCGCTGTCGGCGTCTTCATACAGCAGCACGCCGGATTCGGGATCCAGCCCGTCCACATCGAGCGCTTGCAGGTCGCTCGGCGTAAAGTCGGGACCCCAGAACGCGACCGTCAGTTGCTGCATCTGCAGCCGGTTGAACCGGTTGACCACCGGGTCGTTCGAACCCGCAACATTGATCCCCAGCATCGCGGTCGGCTTGCTGCTCGAGTCAATGTGCTGTTTCAGGATGCGCGCGCGCCGGTTGGCCGCCGGCCAATCCGTCATCTTCGGGTATTCGTCGGGCAAGAGCGCCGCGGGCCAGGTCGCATACTCCGGCCGTTCGGGCTGCGCCGGCGGATTCGGGAACATCATCGAACGCGGGCCGATCGGCGCCGAATCAAAGTTCGGCTGGAAGAACGGCACGCTCTCAAACGCGTATTGGAAAGGCTGAATGTCTTCGTCGGCCGGACCTTCCGTCACGATGGCATCCGGATACACGTACACGTTCGCGCCCCAGTAGAACCGTGCATCGTTCAGTCCGAAGGGGTCGAGCCACAAAGGCCACGCCAGATACCGCGAGTAAATCATGTCGGTTTGTGTGGCGTATTTGCTGTTGCTCTCGTAGGTGAGGGTCAGGTCGTGCACGTCAAACCCGACGCGCGTCGGCTTGGCCGTCGTGCGGTCCGCCGTCCGCTCGTGCCACCACGGTTCGTATTCGAGCCACAGCGGGTCGTTCTGCCAGATATTACTTGCGTAGTCCACGGTCGGCGAATCGTCGCGGAGGCCCATCGGCATCTGCATCGCGTCGAAGTACATGCCGCCGTCCCAACTGCCGCTCGGGCTGCCGTACGTGCCGTTGTCGATCACCAGCGGGTTGAACCGGCGCGGCTCGAGAAACACACGGTAATCCGTGCCGAGCGTCATGCCCACGCCATCGCCCGGCATGCCCGACAGGTCGAAGTACCCGGTGTCGGGTTTGACCACCACAAAATAATCGTACTGGGTCTCGTGCGTGCCCGGATCCGGAAAATCGGGCACCGCCTCCACAAACCCCAGGTCAACGCCTTCGCGCGAGCCGCCGCCCATGACCAGGCGGAGCTTCCACCACGGCGCGCCACCGCCCGGCGGGAACGGGATGTACTCCCATTCCGGCGGGTAGTAGTTGACATCGCCGGCCTTCTCGCCGCCCAGGGGACCCGTGACGTACGGGCTGGTCGACTTCCCGCCCGACTTCGCCTCGCCGCCGCCCGATTCCGTGTCCGCCACAATGACGTAATTGTTGGCCAGCATCGGGTAGTCGACAAACGTCACGCCCTGGCCGTCCGCTTCCGGAACCGGCGGGTCAAAGTAGCCGTTGTTGTTGCTGTCGGCGAAGACCCACAGGCCGTTGAACGCGAAATCGTTGCCCACCGCCAGGTTCGTGACGATTTCCCCGCCTTCAACCAGCACGTCGTAGGTGAGCGAATCAAATTCCTCGACGGGATTCAGCGAATTCACGCCCTTGGGATCGTACGGATCGCCGCGGACATCGCTGATGATCAGGTTGATCTCCTTGAACCCCACCAGTTCGCCGCTGTTCGACCAGCCGCCGTGCGAGGCGCGCGCGCCCAGGGTGTTCGGCGGATTCGACGCGTGCACGTCGATCCCCACCATCTGAATCCACCCCTCCAGCGGGTGGAGTTTGCGCAGATCAAGCCATTCGCCCGTCACAAAATCGAACGCATTTGCGAACGAGCCTCCCGGCACGTCCCACCGCGGCCGCACGTACTCCTGGATGGGTGTGTACATCCGGTGCGGCCAGTACCACGCGTTCCCGTCGCCCGAACCCCGGAAATCGTCAAACAGGCCGCTCGTCGCATCCTCCACCCGGAACTGGGAAAGATACGTCGTTTCGGGGTCAAACGGGAGCGCATCAAAATCCGGGTCATACGTGTC
>JAAYAQ010000157.1 GCA_012719295.1 Candidatus Hydrogenedentota bacterium
GCGCTGGACCCGAGGAGATTCGCCAGGGCGCCGCGGAGCGCGCGGCGGAGTTCGGCATTGCCGCCCGAATCCCGGATGAGTTCCTCGACCGCGACGAGCGGTGCGCGGCTCTGGCTTCGGTCGTACCCGGCAAGGGCGGCGATCGCCTTGGCCGCGTCCTCCGGGGTCTGGGCAGATGTGCTTCCCGCGCACAGCGCCAGCGCCGTCATCATTACGACACTTCGAACCATCATGGCAAAGCCTCCACTGTATCCGCGTGTTCCCTGTCGCGCCTGCCCTGGCGCCAGGCGTGTTACGTGTCCTAACCCGGCCGGCGTACGTCCGGACGTTACAGATGCCACGGCGCGCGCATGGCCCGCGACCGCATGCGGTTGGCTTCGTCGTCGTTCAGAAACTGCTCCTGGACCGGGTCCCAGTACAATTTCCGGCCCAGGCGCAGGCAGAGGTTGGCGGCGTGGCAGACCGTGCTCGACCGGTGCGCCACCTCGGCGTTGGCGATGGGTCGGGCGCGCGTCCTGACGCAATCGAGAAAATTGCGCTGATGCCCGTACATCACGTCGTACTGCTCCTGTTTGAACGAAGCGCCTTCGAGCAGCGACGGCGGGTCGGCAAGCACCAGGCCCGAGTCGTCCACGCTGATCCACCCGTGTTCGCCCTCGAACCGGACCGAGCGCGGTTCGACATCGTGCATGACGAGCCGGATGCCGTTGGCGTAGCGGCACACGACCGAATAATACATCGGCGTGTCCCAGAGCCCTTCCTCGGGAAACGTGGCGCTGCCGTCGTACTCGACGGGGCCGGTGTTTTCCATGTCGATGCCCCATTGGGCCAGGTCGTTGAAATGGGCCCCGATATCGGTCAGTTTGCCGCCGGAATAGTCGAAGATCCACCGGAACGAGCCGTGGCAGCGTCTGGGCGTGTAGGGTTCCGCGGGGGCGGGGCCCAGCCACCGGTCGTAATCAAACCCTTCGGGGACCGGCTGAGGCGGCTCAATGCCGCACGCGGGCCCCGCGCCGAGGCACGTGTGCACGGTGTGGATCCGGCCGAGCCTGCCGCTCCGGGCCACCTCCACGGGATAGGCAAACGCCGGGATGCACCGCCGCTGCGTGCCGCTCTGGTAGACGATGCCATACCGTTCCACGGCCTCGGCGACGGCGCGGCCCTCGGCGATGGTGACGGAGATGGGCTTCTCGCAATACACGTCCTTGCCGGCCTCCGCCGCCGCGATCGCGAGCAGCGCGTGCCAATGGTCGGGCGTGGCGATCAGCACCGCATCGATGTCGTCGCGAGCCAGGAGCTCGCGGAAATCCCGGTACACGGCGCAGTCGCCGTTGCCGTAGCCTTCGTTGACGATCTTGCGCGCGACCTCGAGCCGCTGGGCATCGACATCACACACGGCCACGAACTGGACGTCCTTGTGCGTCATGAAATTGATCATGTCATGACGGCCCTGCCCGCCGATGCCGATGCCGGCCATGACGAGCCGTTCGCCCGGCGCGACCGCGCCATCGGCGCCGCGTGCGGAGGCGGGCACGAGATACGGCGCGGCAACAGCCGTGCCCAGTCCCAGCGCACTGTGTTTGAGCATCGCGCGTCGCGAAATTCGGCGTGGACCTGCCATGTCGTCTCTCCCCCGTTTGCCCGCCGGCGGTCCGCGCCGCTGGACAGCGGGCGTGCGTTCACGTCGGAAACCCAAGCCCGAGCTTCTCGAACAGACCGTGTATCGCGTCCGGATTGGCGCGGTAGAACGCCGCGGTGAACCGCATGAAATAGAGGACGGTCGTGCCGAGGATCCACACCGCGGCAGCGAGGGTGCCCCAGAAGGCCCAGCGGGAATGTCCGTTTCCGTCTTCGCTCATGTGCTTCTACCGCGCGCGCCAGAAGCGCGCCCTTGACCCCATCATACGCCGGGCCGTGCCGCGGGATCGACCCCGAACCGCCTTTTCAGGCATGCGGGAGGGTCCTTCTCATGATGTCGTGATATGACGTACGGGGCGACACGGTCTTCATTGAGAGCCGTTTGCCCCGGTGCTACAATCCGGCGGGGAAGGAGAGCCACTACCCATGCGCCGAAGCGGACTGATTTTCGCCGCGATTCTTGCCGCCGCCGTATTTCTGCGTTTCTACGACATGGAGTCCACCGGCGTCTACGGCGCGGACGACGCGCAAACGCTGATGGATGCGCGCGCGAAATACGAGGAATTGCGCGTTATTGGCGGGCTGTTCGCGGGGACCTGGCAGGAACTGCGCGGGGGCCCCGAGTTTCTGCTGCCGGAGTACCTTGCGCAGGCCCACGCGCGCCTCACCCGGTACCAGCCCGTTCTGCCCGAATCCCTGATGAGCTATCTGGGCGCGCTGGCGATGGTTGCGTGGGGGTTCACGCCATGGGTGGGCAACCTGATCGAGGCGTTTTTCGGCGTGGGCTGCGTGGCCGTCCTCTACGCCTATGCGAGACAGCTCACCTCGCGGCGGGTGGCCCTGCTGGCGGCGGGGATGCTGGCCGTGTCGTGTTTTCATGTCTACTGCTCCCGCAACACCGGCGGCCAGACCCTGCCGCTGTTCTGGTGGCTGCTCGCGTTCCATGTCCACACCCGGTGGGGCCGGCGCGTGTGGCGGAAACCCTGGCGCGCGCGCCGGAAACAGGGCCGGCTGCTGGCGTCGGGCATCCTGGCCGGGCTGGCGGTGGTTTCATCGTGGCAGATCATCCCGGCGCTGCCCGCGCTGTTCGTCGCGCATGCCCTGGTCTGCCAGCGGCAGCGCACGCGGTCGCGGCGCGTCGCCGAAACCCTGCGGGGAAGCCTCGTTATCGCCTGCGGGATGCTGGCGCCGGTTCTGGCGTTCGAAGCCGCGCATTATCCGATGTTGCTGTTGTTTCGCAGCGCGGATCTGCTCTATCCGCACACCACGTTTATCGAAGCCATCGCCCATCGCGTGGCCAGCCACGCCCCGTGCGCCTGGCATCCCACGGGACTGGTCATATTCCCGTATGTTGTGGGCGTATGTGAAGGATGGGTCACGCTGGGGGCGCTGGCCGCGTTGCTGGCCGCGGGCATGGCCTGCATCGGGACGCAATTACGTGCCAACGCCGCGCTGCGCCGGCGGCCAGGCATTCGGCTGCCCGCGCTCTATCTCGGCTCGGCGATTGTCGTGCCCGGCGTGCTGTACTCGGTGAAGACCGGCGGTGCGGCGGGCGTGTACGGGTTCGCTTGGCCCTTCCTGCTGATGCTTATCGCGATGGGCGCGGTGGCCCTCTGGCGGGGCGCGCGCACGGAGAGCCACTGGCCGCGCTGGCTGATTGCGGGGGCGCTGCTCGTGGCCGCGGGCTCCTCGCTGAGCCACTGCGTCCGGGTGGTCTGGCTCCGGTCGGCCTATCCCGAAGTGCTCGCCTGGCTGCGCGCTCAGGGCGAATCCACGATCTCGAGTTCCAGGCAGGGCCCCGTCTCGTGGTACCTCACCTGCGAAGGCATGGACCAGCCCCAGGATGTCCCCCACCACTGGTTCGTGACGGATTGGCAGGAACTGTACGACGGCCGGTATCCGGGGGACGCCCGCTGCGTCTCGGCGGGTGCGGAACCCGTCGCCGTGTTCGAGCACCGGTTCGACCGGATGTTTCTGGAGCTCGAGGCCATGCCGCGCAAGTCCGCGGCCCCCATCCGCGCGCTGATCGCGGTGCGTGACCTGGACCTCGACCTCGCCCGGCAGGTGCCCGTCTATCGGCTGAGTGATACCGTTCTTGCGGGAAAAGACGCCTTCAACACCGGCGCGATGGCCCCCGCCACCCGGCCGTGATCAGCGTCTCGGGACGGCGCTGCCCATGCGGCTGCCGTTCCACTGCTCCGCATCGTCCAGCCCGCGACCCCGCCTCCGGGCTTACCTTCCGTTGCGCGCCGTGCGGATGAGCAGCTCCGCGTATAGTCTCCGGTAGGCGTCGGCCATGCGCTCGACGTTCAGGTGGTCGCGGACGTACGCGTGGCCCGCCTCGCCCAGCCGGTACGCCTCCTCTTCATCGTTCAGGAGCGCATCGATGGCCTCGGCGAACGGGGCCGGGTCGCACCCCTCGATCAGGCGGCCGGTCTCGCCGTCCCGGAGGATCTCGGGAATGCCGCCCACGCTGGCCGCGACGACCGGCCGGCGGGCCGCCATGGCTTCCAGCACGGCGTTGGGAAATCCCCCGGACCGGGAACACAGCACCGAGACGTCCATGATGCTGTAGAGGTCCGCAACCTCGCTCAGGGTAGATGTGCGGGTGAAATGCGCCTGCTGACCGGTACGCTTGATCTGCCGCCACACCGGCTTGACCATCGGCCCGGTGCCCACGGCGAGAAAATGCACGTCGTCACGCCGCTTTAACAGGGCCTCCCCGATCCGGACAAACAGCGGGTAGTCCTTGACCGGACTGAAATTGGCCACCATGCCGACGATGCGTTTCCTGCGGGGCAGGCCATAGCGCGCCCGCACCTGTTCCGGGTCGGCATGACTCTTCATCGATTCCACCGCGATGCCATTGGGAATCACACGAAACAGGGCGGGATCGGCCTCTTCCTGTTCAATGGCAAACTGGACAACCGCCTGGCTGTTGGCCACGATGCAATCGACGAGCCCATTGGCCTTCCGCTGCATCCGGATGTGGCGGCCCTTCTTCCAGGTCGCGATCTGCCGGCGGCTCGAGACCACCACAGGCACCCCGGTCTCACGGGCCGCGCGGTTGGCCTGGCAGTCAAACCCGGACAGGAACGTGTGCAGGATGTCCGGCCGGTGCGACCGGAAGGCGCGGCGCAGCCGGGACCGCGTGCGGAAGTCCCAGCCGCCGCGCAGATTCAGCTCGCGCACGTAGGCGCCCAGCCGGCGGGCATCCCCCCCCAGCGCCCCCGCCTGGCTCGTACAGATGATCGTCACTTCATGGTCGCGCACAAGCTCCCGGACGAGCCTCAGGAGCTGTCGTTCAGTACCACCGACGCTCAGTGTCGGAATGACGTAACAAATTCGGGTCACAATAGCGGCTCCAGCAGTTCCAGCATGTGCGGCGCGGCCCCATCCAGGGCAAACCGTGCTTCTATCGTGGCGCGCCCGCGTTCCCCAGGACGACGGCGGACCTCCGGGTCGCGGAGGCGTTCGCGCGCGCACGCGCCGGGCGATCCCGCCAACCGACCGTCTTCTCCCGGCGTGATGATACCGCAGATCGCCCCCAAGGGCGAAGCGGCGCATGCGCCCCCATATTCCTCCCCCATCGCGGGCCCGCCGGATCCCGCACCAGACAAGAACGGGGACATGTTCCAAGCGCCGTCCCCGGCGCGACGACGTGTCCCCGTTCGGTTAAAACGATTGCCGGCTTGGTTCGATCGTAACCACCGTGTTTGCCGTGGCTTGCGGGAATTCGGCCCGACAATTTGCCCACCCGTGGGACCGGTCTCCGGCCCGGTGCTACTTGCAAACGGGGCATGGGTCTGGTATCACAACCGCGAGTGGATGGGATGGTCTCGCGGACGCGGCTAAAGTTTTTGCGCGGTTGAGCCGATGATCAGGGTGTGGCATGGCGCTACACCACGGATCATTGAACACTGGAGAGGACCCATGGTTGGAATCAACGGAATCGGCGGCATTCCCGAGCCGTTGCCTGATCGCCCAGCCAACGTCCGCGATCGCAAGCGCGAGGTGGAAAGCGCCTCGGTGCGCGAGGACGGGGTTCAGATCAGCCCGGAGGCGCAGGAAGCCGCGAGCAGCGCGCGCCTGGCCAGCCTGGCCCGGGAAGGCGACGAGATTCGCGCCGAGCAGGTGGCTGCCGCGAGAGAACGGATCGAGCGGGGCGATTTCCGGCTGCCGGAAGTGGTGGCGGAAGTCGCGCGCCGGTTGAGCAAGTACCTGACATAGAACCGATTTACCAAGGCATACGGAAGAAATTTCAAAGCACGAGGGTTCTCGTGCTTTTTGTTTTGGCGGCGTCGGCGGGATGCCGGATGTGGCCGTTTGGCGGGGCGCTGCCGGGGGTGGAGGAAGGCATTGCCTCGTGGTACGGCAACGAATACCACGGCCGGGTCACGGCATCCGGGGAGGTGTTCGACCAGGACGCCATGACCGCCGCCCACCGGGACTATCCGTTCGGCACGCGGGTGCAGGTCACCAACCTGAGGAACCGCCGGACGGTCATCGTGCGCATCAACGATCGCGGCCCGTTTGTCCGCGGGCGGATCATCGACCTGTCGCGCGGCGCTGCCCGGGAATTGCATATGCTGCGCGACGGCATTGTGCCGGTGCGCGTCGAGGTGCTGGAGTGGGGAAGGGGAGAACGTCCGTGACGGCCGCGCCGTCCCGGGCTGCAGAGCGGGCATGCCTGAACTCAGCGTCGTGATGATCGTCAAAGACGAAGCCGCCTGTCTGGGGCGATGCCTGGCTTCCGTGCGCGATATCGCGGACGAAATCGTGGCTGGGGATACGGGCTCGACCGATGCCACGCCCGCGATCGCGGCGGGATTCGGGGCGCGGGTGATCCGCGTCCCCTGGCGCGACGACTTCGCCTGGGCGCGCAACCGTGTGCTCGCGGCCGCCTCGGGGGACTGGCTGCTTCACCTGGACGCCGACGAGGAACTTGACCCTGATGCGGCCAGGCGAATCCGGGCCGTGGTGGATGCCGACGGTGCGGGCGCCGACGCGATCGAAGTGACGCTGGCCAATTACTGCGACGACGCGCGCTCCTGGCGCTGGGTCGCGGCGCCGCCCGGCGACCCCATGGCCCGGGGCCGCGCCGGATACGTGGCCGCGCCGCTCCTCCGGCTGTTCCGAAACGGGCGCGGGTTCGAGTACCGCGAGCCCGTGCACGAAAACATCACGGAAAGCGTGCTCGAAAACGGCGGGGTGATCCGCCCGGAACCCATTCTGATCCATCATTACGGATACCAGACCGGCGGGGCGCGGTCCGAGGCGAAACAGGCCTTCTACCTGGAACTCACCCGCGAAAAGGCCCGGAACCGTCCAGACGATCCGAAGGCCTGGCACGATTACGCGGAACAGGCGCTGGTGTGCGGCGACACCGCCGCGGCGGAATCGGCCAGCCGCCGCGCCCTGGAACTCGCGCCGCTGCATCTGGGCGCCGCGACCACCCTGGCCAACATCCTGTTGAACCGGGGCGCCCTGGACGACGCGGAAGCCCTGCTGCTTCGTCTCGAAAGCGCCGGGCTGAGTCTTCCGCACGTGGTGACGGCGCTGGGGGCGATTGCCTGCCGCCAGGGCCGGCTGGACGAGGCGCGCCGACGGCTCGAGACCGTGCTTGCTGCCGTGCCCGGCGCCGTGATGGCCCGGCTGTACCTCGCGCGAACCTGCGACCGGCTCGGTGAGTTCCGCGCCGCGCGCGCCCATCTCGAACAGGGCTGCGCCATCACGCCGGCCATTGACGAACTGCGCCGCCGGCTGGAGGCCCACCGCCTGCGCGACGCAGGCGAACAGGCATTTGCCGCGGGCGACCTCGCGCGGGCGGCGAAGGCCCTGGTAGCGGCCGTGAAACTGGACCCCGACGACCCGCTGATTCACAACGGCCTGGGGGTCGTATCGCACGCGCTCGGACAGTCCGGGCGTGCACGGACCAGCTTTGAACGCGCGCTGAAGCTCGCTCCCGGCATGCCCGACGCCCTCGAAAACCTCCGTGCGCTGCAGCGGGACGCCCGGCCGGCCGGCCCCGATAGTGTCAAACTCGAGTAGACCGCCGCGGGTTTCGTTCGCCCCGCCCCGCACGCCTGGCTGTTACGAGGCAAGCCCCATCAGACGCTCCGCGATGTCGAAGGCGGCGCGGGGACGTGCGATCCGGCGCGCGGCCTCCTGCATGTCCGCCAGCCGTTTGGGGTCGTCCAGCAGGGCCTTGACCTTAAAGAGCATCTGGGCCGGCGTGCGCGCCCAGAGGCCCGCGCCGTGTTCGAGCAGATAGATCGCGTTGCGCTCCTCCTGGCCGGGGATGGGGTTGAAGACGAGCATGGGCAATCCCATGGCGAGGCATTCGCTTGTGGTGAGCCCTCCGCTCTTCGATACGGCAAGGTCGCTTGCCGCCATGAGTTCGTGCATGTTGTCGACAAAACCGAACGGTTTCACGCGGCCCTTGTAGGCCCGGGCGAGTTTCTTGAGCCGTTTCTCGAGTTCGGCGTTCCTGCCGGCCACGGCCAGGAACTGAGCCTCGGGCAGGTGCCCGGCCAGCAGTTTCACCGCGTCATCGGCGCTCATCATGCCGAATCCTCCCGCGGCCACGAGTACCGTGCGCTGGGCGGGGTTCAGGCCCAGGGTCTGGCGCATAGTTTCGCGCGGCGGATACTCCCGGGCGAACTCGGGAAGAATGGGGATGCCCGAGACCTCGACGGATGCCGTGCCGATGCCCTTTTCGCGCAGGGCGTGGGCCATCTCGCTCGACGCGACAAAGTAGCCGGTAACGCCCTCCTGGATCCACATCGAATGGATGTCGTAATCCGTCAGGATGGTGTAGACCGGCGCCCGGAGCTTGCCTTTTGCACGCTGCGCCCCCAGGACCTCCGCCGGAAGGAAATGCGTGCAGGCGATGACGTCCGGCTTGAAATTCTCGACAAACATGAGCAGGTGCTTGGTGTTCAGGCGCGACCACAGCGTGGCGAGTTTCTTGGCATTGCTGTCAGCCGGTTTCGTCTCGAGGCTCTCGTAGATCCGCTCCCACACGGACGGCAGATTGCGGACGAGCGTCTCGTAGCCCTCGGTGTAGCCTTTGCGAAAGGCCGCGTTGGTGTATTCGAGGGCGTCCGCGCTGACCACCTCGACATTGGGAAACCGTTCGCGGATGGCATGGGTGACGGCCTGGGCGGCCCGCAGATGGCCCGCCCCTGCCTTGACGGAAAGCACCAGAATGCGATCGACTCCCATTGCAGACTCCTTTCGGGTTGCATACACGGCCCGGCGCCGTGCCAGATCGCCAGCTTATCACGGATTGTCTTTTTTGCCGAACCGGCGTCCGGCGTTCCCCGGTGCGGCGCCCCCGATCGACGAGTCGTCCCGTCTGCCTTATCCACCCCGTCCACCGGGTACCGCGAGCCTTCTGCCTTCTGCAAACCGGCTTCGGCGGCTGCATCGTAGACCGGCGTTGGATAACGGTCCGTCTATGCACTAGGATGAGACCTCTGGAAATCTCCCCGCGGGAGGCCGGCGCCCATTTCGGCCAGGGGACTCAAGACTATGGAGGGTTGAAACATGCGAGAAAACCGCGTTCTGTTCTGCGCGATGCTGTTTGTTCTGGCGGCGCTGACTGCCGCCGCCCAGCCGGAAGCCGTGGTGCGCGCGCTGCCGTCGACAGTGCGGGTGCGCCCCGGCGACGCGGTCGAGGGTTCGCCGGACGCCGCGATTGCCGCCGCGAAGAACGAGGTCGAGTCCTTTCAGGTCGCCGTCACCGCGCGAAACGGGATGCTTGAGGACGTGCGGGTGGAGGCCGGCCCCTTAACATACGGCGACTACACGATCCCCCCGTCCAGTGTGCGGCTGTATCGCGAGGAATGCGTGCCGCTCCGGCGGGTGGGTTCCCGGGCGGTGGAGGGGCCGGGGCTGGTGCCGGACCCGCTGGTGCCGCTGGCCGACCCCTATTCCGGCGACGCGCTTGGAAAAGTGCGGTGGAACGGCGACGAAGGCAAACTGCTGCCGGGACGTTTCGGCGGCAGCCCGTTTGATGTGTGGCCAGGCCAGAATCAGGTGATTTGGGTAGACGTGGCGGTGCCGAAAGACGCGCCGGCCGGACAGTACGCGGGCGTGGTGCGGGTGGCGCCGAAGGATACGGCCGCCGTCGAGCTGCCGGTGACCCTGACGGTCTGGGATTTCGCGCTGCCGGACGGGCCGACCCACGAAAACCATTTCGGCGGGGTGGACCGCATTCACACCTATCTCGGGCTGGCGCGCGATTCGGAGGAGTTTCATCGCATCGAGGAGCGGTACGAAGCCCTGCTGGCGGAACACCGCATCAACCCCGCGTTCCCGCGCCGTCTCTGGCCGGCCATCCAGGAAGACGGCACAGCCGATTTCTCCGGGGTGGATGCCGGCATCTCGGCGTTCGTGGAACGGTTCCACGTGACGAACCTCGAGATTCCGCGCGCGCCGTTCGGCGACGTTCTCGGCGCGGACCGCGAGAAAGCCAAGAACTTCATGCGGTCGTGGTATGCCTATCTCGACAGCAAGGGATGGGCCGGCCGGTCCTACCATTACATGCTCGACGAACCCAACACGCCGGAACAATACGAGACGGTGCGCAAGCTGGGGGCGCTGGTAAGCGAGGCCGAGCCGCGCATCCGCCGCCTGGTGGTGGAACAGCCGTATACCCAGGACCCCGCCTGGGGCGCGCTTGACGATGCGATCGACATCTGGTGCCCCCTGTTCGGGTTCATACACGAACCGAGCGTCGCGGCAAAACAGGCGCAGGGCGACGCGGTGTGGAGTTACACGGCCCTGGTTCAGCGCGCCCCGGCGTATCACCCCGGGTACGAGCAGGTCAAAGACGACCATCCTCCGTACTGGCAGATCCATTTCCCGCTCGTGAGCTACCGTATCGCGCCGTGGCTGAACCGGCGTTACGGCGTCACCGGCCTGCTCTACTGGTCCACGTGCTACTGGGGCAGTCCGGACCGCAATCCGTGGGACGAACCGGGGTTTCGCGGATACTGGAACGGCGAAGGCGCGCTGCTGTATCCCGGCAACGAGGCGGGCATCGAGGGGCCCGTCGGGTCCCTGCGGCTCAAGAGCCTCCGCGACGGCATGGAGGATTACGAGTACTTCGCGCTCCTGGAGCAGCGCGGCGGCGCCGACGTGGTGGATGCCCTTGTCCGAGAGGCGGTCCCGACGTGGGGCACGTGGAATCAGGATCCCGGCGCCCTGCCGCGCCTGCGTGAACGCCTCGCCGAAGCGATCGTAGCGCGCGCACCGT
The DNA here is from genome assembly GCA_012719295.1 of Candidatus Hydrogenedentota bacterium. Lineage (GTDB taxonomy): Bacteria > Hydrogenedentota > Hydrogenedentia > Hydrogenedentales > SLHB01 > UBA2224. The sequence continues at coordinate 10,904 of JAAYAQ010000157.1, forward strand.
AAGCGTGTTCTGGCCACAATCGGATACGTGCACGACAACGCGCTGGAGTCTTCCGCGGTCGCAGGCAGCTTCGGTCAACGGCCGTTCGATTCGGAGTAAATGCCCCGGGAATCGCACCCGTGCGGGGGCCGTTTACATCTGATCCAGCCGGATGCAGGCGGCCTGATGCCCGTCGCCGCAGGATTCGAGCGGCGGCACGGTCTCGGCGCAGCGGGGTTGCGCCCAGGGACAGCGGGGATGGAACGGGCAGCCGGACGGCGGGTTCAGGGGCGAAGCGGGTTCGTCGTGCAGGGCCACGCGCTGGCGGGTCTTTTCCCTGACCGGATCCGGCACGGGGATCGCGCTGATCAGCGCCCGGGTGTACGGGTGGCGCGGACGATGAAAGACCTCGCCCGCGGGCCCCAGCTCCACGAGCCGCCCCAGATACATCACGGCGATCCGGTGCGAGAGGTAATGCACCACCGAGAGGTCGTGCGCGATAAAGAGCAGGGTGAGGCCCATCTGCTCGCGCAGCCGCGCGATCAGATTGAGGATCTGCGCCTGCACCGACACGTCCAGCGCGGACACGGGCTCGTCGGCGATGACCAGTTTGGGTTCGAGTGCGAGCGCGCGGGCGATGGCGATGCGCTGCCGCTGGCCTCCCGAGAACTCGTGCGGGTATTTGCGCATGAACCGCGGCGCCAGCCCCACCAGCTCCATCAGGTCCGAAACGCGCCGGAGCACGTCGCGCCCGTCCGCGAGACCGTGCACGCGCAACGGCTCGGCCAGCGCATCGAACACCGTCATGCGCGGATTCAGCGACGCATACGGGTCCTGAAAGATCAGTTGGAGTCGGGGCCGGATGGCCCGAAACGCCGGTTCGCGCAAGGCGCTGATCTCGCGCCCTTCAAACCCCACCGTGCCCCCGGTGCACGGCACGAGGCGCACCACCGCGCGCGCCAGCGTCGATTTGCCGCAGCCCGATTCGCCCACGAGACCGACGGTTTCGCCCGGCGCCACATCGAGGCTCACTCCGTCAACGGCCCGAACCGTTCCGAGCAACCGCCGCCGGACCAGGCCCGCGTATACCGGGAAATGGACCCGGAGCTCGCGCAGTTCGAGCAGGGGCCGCGTCATAATTCACCGTCCTGCACGCGGAAACATGCGGTGGCGCGGCCCGGGACAAGCTCTCGCAGCGTGGGCGCGCCCCGGGTGCAGCGGTCGGTGGCGCTGGCGCACCGCGGCGCGAACGGGCAGCCCGCAATGGGCGCGATGAGGTCCGGAGGCAGGCCGGGGATCGTGTGAAGCGGCTCGCCTTTCACGTGCGTCGACGGCAACGATTGGAGCAGCGCCTCGGTGTACGGGTGCCGGGGCTGCGCGAACAGCGCTTCCGTGGCAGCCGATTCCATGACCTGCCCGGCATACATCACGTAGATTCGCCGGCACACGCGCGCAACCACCCCGAGATCGTGCGTGATCAGGATGACCGCCATGCCCAGCTCCCGTTGCAGGCGGGCGAGAAGCTCGAGGATCTGCGCCTGAATGGTGACGTCCAGGGCGGTCGTCGGTTCATCGGCGATGAGCAGGTGGGGCCGGGTGATCAGCGCCATCGCGATCATCACGCGCTGGCGCATCCCGCCGGAAAACTCGTGCGGCCACGCGCTCAGATTCCTCGCGCCGTCCTGGATGCCCACCAGCCGGAGCATCTCCTCCGCGCGCGTGCGCGCTTCGCGGCGCGAGAGCCCCCGATGCACCTGCAACGGTTCCATGAGCTGGTCGCCCACGCGCATGAAGGGATTCAGCGCCGTCATGGGGTCCTGGAAGATCATCGAGATCGCCCGGCCGCGGATGCTTCGCAGCGTCTTGGGGCCGCAGGCCAGCAGGTCCACGCCGTCAAACAGGGCTGTGCCGTTTTCGATGCGCCCCGGCGGCGCCGGGATGAGCCCCAGCAGCGACAGGCTGGCCACGGTCTTGCCCGAACCCGATTCGCCCACGATGCCGATGGTCTCGCCCGGCTCGACGCGAAACGACACCCCGTTCACCGCGCGCACAACGCCTTCGCGCGTGTGAAAATGCGTCGTCAGCTCGTGTACGTCCAGCAGCGGCATATCAGTCCTTCGAGGCCCGTACGTCCAGCGCGTCGCGGAGCCCGTCGCCCAGGAAATTGAGGGAAAACAGCGTGATCGACAGCGCCAGGCTGGGGAAGATCAGCATCCAGGGGCGGTTCTCCATGGTCTGCACGCCCTCATTGATGAGCAGCCCCCACGAACTCATCGGCGCCTGAACGCCCAGCCCCAGGTAGCTCAGAAACGCTTCCATCAGCATCACGCGCGGCACGGTCAGCGTCGCGTAGACGATGATGGGCCCGAGCGTGTTGGGAATCAGATGCCACAACAACACCCGGCGCCGCGGCAGTCCCATCACCGTCGTCGCTTCGATGAATTCCTTCTGCCGCAGCGACATCACCTGGCCGCGGACGATGCGCGCCATGGTCAGCCATTCCACCGCCCCGATGGCCATGAACAGCAGCACGATGTTGCGACCGAAATACACCGTCAGGATGATCACGAAAATCACGAACGGCAGCGAATACAGAATGTCCACAAACCGCATCATCAGCGCGTCGGTGCGGCCGCCCAGATACCCCGCAAACGCCCCGTAGAGCACGCCGACGCACAACGACACGCCCGTCGCCGCGAACCCCACCAGGAGCGAGATGCGGCCGCCGTACAGGACGCGCGTGAACAGGTCGCGGCCAAGCAGATCGGTGCCGAACCAGTGGGCGCTGTCCGGCGGAACCGCGCCCAGCGCCAGATCCTGTTCCTCGTAACCGTACGGCGCGATCCATGGCGTCAGCAGCGACACCACCAGCAACGCGAACAGCACCACCAGCCCCGCCACCGCGAGATGGTTTCTGCGCAAGCGCACCAGTGCGTCGCGCCAGAGCGACGCGCCCCGTTCGCCGGCGGCGGGCGGTGCGTCCTGTTCCGGCCGGTGTGCGTCACTCATAGCGCACCCTCGGATCCAGCCACGCCTGCGCAAGGTCCACGAGGAGGTTGAACAGCAGGATCAGCGCCGCGAAAAACAGCACCGTGCCCAAAATCATCGTGTAGTCGCGGTGCAGCGCCGCGCCGACGAACTCGCTGCCCAGTCCCGGAATCTGAAAGATGTTCTCGACCACAAACGAGCCCGTGATCAGCCCCGCGGTCGCGGGCCCCAGGAACGCCACCACGGGCTGAATGCCGCCGCGCAATGCGTGACGCAGCACCACCCGCGCTTCCGACAACCCTTTTGCGCGTGCCGTGCGGATGAAATCCTGCGACAACACCTCGAGCATGCCGCCGCGGCTTAAACGCGCGATGTACGCCGCATACGGCACCCCAAGCGTGATCGCCGGAAGGATCTTGTCTTCGGGGTATTCCCAGCCCGATACCGGCAGCCAGCCCAGGTGGATCGACAGCGCCAGCACCAGCAACGGGCCCAGTACGAAATTCGGGATGCAGATGCCCGCCATCGCGAACGTCATCGGCCCGTGGTCCGTCAGCGTGTTCGGCCGCAGCGACGCCGTAATCCCCGCGCACAGCCCCAGGACCAGCGCCACGGCGAGACCGTACAGCCCCAGTTCGAGCGACACCGGAAACCGGTAGGCGATCCACTCGCTCACCGTCCGGCTCGGTTTCTCGAACGACGGGCCGAGATCGCCGTGCAGCACGTCCCACAGGTACCGGAAATACTGCTCGTGAAGGGGCGCGTCGAGGCGATAGTAGGCCTCGAGATTCCGCAGCACCTCGTCGGACACATTGCGGTCCGCGTCGAACGGCCCCCCGGGCGCCAGACGAATCAGAAAAAACACAATCGTCGCGATAACGAAGAGCGTGGGCACAAACCCCAGCAACCGGCGAATGATGTATTTCAGCATGAACGATGCTTCCCGCCAACTTCAGGCACGCAGGGGATTATAGCAGGACGGGCCCATGCAGCTCAGGGCTGCCAGTGCGGGGGCAATTGCACGTAATGCGCGCCGCACGAATGGCCCTTGTGAGACGGGTCGTTTGTGGCCCCTGCCTCGAAGATTCGGTTTCTGCACGCTAAGAATCCTCCCCCAGAACGCCTTCCGGCATTCCAGCCCCTCCGAGGGAGATGCGCGACAGCGTTGAGGTGGCATGCGCATCATGCGCATGATTTTCGCTCTGGGCCGGGGCTTTTGAACATGACCGTCCCGATTTTCATCGTCTACGGGTGAGCCGGCGGCCTCATGGCTCGCTGTCCCCCCGTCTCCCCTGCGAAAGCAGGGGTCCAGTTCCCCGTGCGGCTGCACAACAACGCACGCCGCAAGCGCCTGCAGGCCCACTGGATTCCTGCTTGCGCGGAAAGACGTTGATAAACACCGTTTCCGGCGGACATCAACATCTTCTTCTGGCGAATTAGCGCGCATTTCTCGCCGGCTCGCGCGTGCCTGGATTGGAAAGAGATGTGCTGACTTGGGGTACGAAGAGAGCACCTGTTCTTCCGGAGAACTGACGGTTTCCGTCTGGTTTTAGTGCGATTGCTCAGGGCTGCCAGTCCAGGGGCATGCGGAATTCCGGATGTCCCTCGTATGTAGCGCGCAGGTCGTCCAGGGGTATCATGGGGTCGGCGGTCATGCGGGCGACGTCTTTGATGAGCGGTTCCAGCTCGGTGTTTTCAGAGCCCATTAGCGCGTTGCTGTCCCAGGGCAATACTTCGAGCTTATTGAGGGCCATAAGGTCACGGATGACGTTGCCGCGAACAAACCAGAGACCCCTGAGCTCGCCGATACCGCAGCGGTTCGCATCGATTTCGCCGGCGAGGGCCTTCAGATAGGCCTCACCGGCATACAGGAACTTCCCCGTGGGAAGGTCGGCGGGGTCGAAATCGATGGCGAAGAGGCCTTTCTGGACATCATCAACCTGCACATCGACCTGGACCCACCGGCCCTCGTCCCTGTGCCAATACTCGCAAATCCAGTGATCCCCCATGAAGCCCGGCGTGAAATAGGTGTCGAAGCCGTTGCGGACGCGCGCGGGGACACCCTGATACCGCAGAAACGAGCACAACAACACGGCGTAGTCGCGGCATGTGCCGACGACCCGTTCTGCGGGGGGGCGCGCAACGGTGATTGGCGCGTCGTTCAGGGCAAGCGCGCGGGTCAAGCGCTTCTCGACGGTCCGGAGGTTTGCCTCCTCTTGCCGCCGCTCATCGGAAGGCGTCACGTCATAACGCGGGGCAAGATAGATATGCAAGGTCAGCCCTTGGGCCACGGCGCACAGACCGGGAATGTCGTGCGGCAGGCCTTCGTAGAGGCACGCATGCCGGCCGGGGTCCGTGACGATACTCTGGGTGGCGTAGAAGCGCAGGGTTTCGCAGGAATTCTCGGCAACCATGGTGTCTCCGTCGTTTTGGGTGCTCCCCTTCGAGAGACTCCCGCATGCCCCGGCCAGGAGCGGTAAGAGCATGACCAATCCCCAGGGTGCCAGCCGCTTTCGTGCTGCGAACATACGCCCTTCCTCGACGTGCTTTCACTCTAACACTCATGGGACCATCCGGCAAGACCCGCCTATGGGCAAGGAGCTGGACCACGCCATCATCAGGAGAGGACCAGGCCCTCCGGAGCCCGTTTCGCGCGCCTCACCGGGAATCGTACTCGCGCAACTCCAGGTTGACGGTCTGGGTTTCGCCGTCGCGAAGGGTGACGAATGCGCGGTCCGATGACACCCGCTCGTTGGTCAATCCGATGGCCACAACGGTGTAGCGGCCGGGTTCGAGGGCTTGAACGGCGTACTCGCCGGCAGGGTTCTCCTTGCCCGAGCCGAAGATTCCGCCCGAGACCACGGTCAACGCCGCCATGCCGGCCAGTTCGCGCTCGTCCGTCGCAACTCCCATGACAATATCGTAGCCCGTCATGGAAGACTCCCCCTCGAATACCAGGAGGCCCACAATGTCAAAGTCCTTGCGAGAGACTACGTTCCCCGCCACGCCGCACGGAGCGCTGATCGTGATGTCGCGGACCACGTTCGCGCCGGGTGGAATGGCGACCTTTTGATGGGCCAAACGAAAGAACAGCTCGGATTCGCTGCCTGCCATGACGGTGAGCATGCCGTCTCCGGGAAGGACGCTCTCTATCCGGTAATACGCTTCCCCCGTGCCGTCGCATTCGGCGCTCACGCTGTATTGCACAGCCCCCTGCCCGGTCTCGAGCGCCAGCACTACCTCCGCGTCCTCCAGGGCCACCGATTCGACCCGTATCCGCCCTTCGAGCGTTGCGGCGGGCCGTTCCAACGCGAAATCGACGGGAGTCACCTCGCCCTCCACGAGTTCGGCGGTTTGGGCGATGTCGACGCCGTTGCCGCCCCAGGCCTTGGCATCTAC
>JAAYAQ010000004.1 GCA_012719295.1 Candidatus Hydrogenedentota bacterium
AACTTCACGCGCAAAAAGAGAGACCGGCACGTATCGTACCGGTCTCTTATGCCTGAACTCGTGCCGGGGAGCCGCGCTCAACCCGCCACAAGTTATTTTAGAGGCCCAGGAACCAAGTTCCGTGGGCCTCCGCGGAAGGAGAAACGCCACATGTGGCGCTGACCAACTGAATTGTACCACGGCATGGCAAAAGAACGCAACCACCTATGATTCAACTGTTTACATGCCCGCCATTTATCGCAGTCTGGCCATCTTAATCGAGTGTTCCCAACCACTTAGCGAATCCTGGCGCTGGGATGGGCTCCATCGGGGGTAAAACGTGCGTTCTTCCCTCCAAATCCCGCGTAACGCGTCCTGATTTGGCCAGAACCCGACGGCAAGTCCCGCGAGAAACGCCGCTCCAAGTGCTGTAGTATCAGTGACTTGACCCCGAGCCACGGGAATGCCCAGGACGTCGGCCTGATGTTGCATGAGGAGGTTGTTGGCTGCTGCGCCGCCATCGACTTTCAAGAGGGGGATCGTTGCGCCGGTGTCGGATTCCATGCTGCGGATGATGTCGTGGGTCTGAAATGACATTGATTCGAGTGCGGCGCGCACGAGGTGTGCGCGATTGGTACCGCGCGTGAGACCCACGATGATGCCGCGCGCGTGCATGTCCCAATGGGGCGCGCCGAGCCCTACAAACGCGGGCACGACATACACGCCGGCGGTGTCTTCGACCTGGGCGGCGACGGATTCGCTCTCGGCGGCGCTGGTGATCAGGTGCAGCTCGTCGCGGATCCACTGGATGACGGCGCCGGCGATGAAGATGCTTCCTTCGAGCGCGTATTGCACGCCCTGGCCGAGATCCCATGCGACGGTTGTGATGAGACCGTGGTTCGATTTCACCGGGGTCGTGCCGGTATTCGCGAGGAGAAAGCACCCGGTGCCATAGGTATTCTTGCTTTCGAGGCGGCCGAACGCGGTCTGGCCGAAAAGCGCGCTCTGCTGATCGCCGCAGATGCCGCCCACGGGGATGGCGCCGCCGAATGCGGACGTTTCGCCAAATACGCCGCTCGAGGGCTGCACCTCCGGGAGGATTTCGCGGGGGACATCGAGGTGGCGGAGGAGGTCGTCGTCCCAGCGATGTTCGAAGATGTTATAGAGGAGGGTGCGGGACGCGTTGCTGGGGTCGGTGGCGTGACGGCCGGTAAGTTTGTAGAGCAGCCACGCATCGACGGTTCCAAAACAGAGTTCGCCTTTGGCGGCACGCGCGCGCGCGCCGGGAACGCGGTCGAGCAGCCACTTGACCTTGGTGCCGGAAAAGTAGGCGTCGAGCACGAGGCCGGTGCGGTCGCGGAAGAGGCCGGTGAGGCCGCCGGCGTCGAGCTGTTCGCAGAGGTCCGCGGTGCGCCGGCATTGCCATACGATGGCGTTGTGGATGGGTTCACCGGTTTTCCGGTCCCACACGACGGTGGTTTCGCGCTGATTGGTGATGCCGATCGCGGCGATGTCGGCGGGGGCGGCGCCGGCGTCATGCAGCACCCTGTTCGCGGTGGCGCACTGCGTGCGCCAGATGGCCTCGGGATCGTGTTCCACCCACCCGGGCCGGGGGTAGATCTGCGGGAATTCCTCGTTGCACGAGCCGTGAATGACGCCTTCGCGGTCGAACAGGATGGCCCGCGACGACGTTGTGCCCTGGTCCAGCGCGAGTATGAAATTCTTAGTCATGGGTCCCCCTCGCATGGTTCTGGCGCATGGAATGTCAGCGCGACACGAAGCGCATATCGCCGTACCCTTCGTAGGAGTGGAACCCGTGGGGCGCGTCTCCCGGGAAGGATTTGAGCAGCAGCGGCTCCTCGAATAGCTTGGAGTAGTCATAGCGGAACGCGCCGAAGGTCCATTCGGTGCCGATGGCCGGTTTTCCGGCATCGCGAAAGGCGGCCCAGGGGATCGCGGCTTCCACGATGTAGCCGAGGTCGTCGTCCCGGTGCTCCTGGCCGGTGCCGTTGATGGTGCTGGCGATGCGGGCGTCCGAGTTCCAGGACTTGAACCGGTTGGCGCCGCCTGCACCGCGGCTCGGGTAGCAGGCGTCATACAGGGCGCCGTTGGGCGCGATGACAAACTCGTAGTAGAGCGTCTGGTCGCGGAACGGCTTCACAAAGAACTCGGCGACGTCGCCGTCCCACAGCGAATCGTCGGGCTGATCCGAAAACGACCAGACATCCTTGTCCTCGCACTCATAGGCGAGGTAGAGGTATTCGCTGTCCCACAGCATCCGGACGATCGTCGGAGAGATGGCCGGGGCGTTGGCCGGGCTGAAGACAAAGAACCGGCTGATGATGTCGGCCCGCTGCCAGGCGGGCTCGTCGAGCCGGCCGTCGACCGTGATCGGCTGTTCGGTCTGCCGGACGAGATACACGTCGGGCGCCGGCGCGCCCAAGGGCGCGAGAGATTGACAGGCGATGCCGCTCGCGACAAGCGAAACCGCCAGAAGAATCGTCATGATACGCGGCATGGTGCTTCTCCCTGGGTGGTTCATGCTTCGGTCTCCTCCGGGGCACTATCATAGCGTTCGCGGACGCGTCCGTCATCCCGATCGTCGCGCTTGAGTGTGGCCAGGGTCTGAAAGAGGTCCCGGAGGTCAAGGAACGGGCTCGCAGCTGGCGCAGCGGCGCCGGGGCCGGACTCGCGCCGGACCGGCGTTCGCGCATTGCCTTTCTGAAGGGGGCTTTGTTATCCTTGGGCCAGGATCATTCGAGGCTTCCGTCGAAGTTGATCGTTATCTGCCGGGGAATGCCGCTTGTCATCCACTGAGGCTGAGGTGAACCGACCGTCGCGCCGTTGGCTGAGCGAGCTGGCCGCAGGCGCGTTTCATCCTTCGTTGCCCGCCCTCGTGGGCACGGTACTGGTCGCCGCCGTTCTGCTGCTTTCCTGCGTCACACTGCTTACGCAAGACCTGCTGGCCGGGGCGGATTGCGGCTATTTTATGGCGGACTGGAAAGATGACTATGCCTACCTGACGTGCACGGTGCTGCAAGCCGCGCGGACCGATTCCCCGAAACCGGCGATTGCGCTGATCGGGGCGTCCGCGTTGCGGGAATCCATCGCCGGCGCGGATTACCTGGCGGGTCTGATGACCGAGGGACCCGGCCGGGAATTTCGCGTTCTTCCCCTGACCGCCGCGGGCCTCACGCATTGGGAAGCCGCGGCCATAGCGGACCGGATTGCCGGCCGTGTGCAGGGGATGGTGGTCTTGGAGGTGTCGCCGGGGAAGATGGCGCTTCCGCAGGGATTCTTCGAGGATCTTGTCCGGCAGCCGCGTCTGGCCCTCGATTCCGCGGCGTTCGACGAGGAAGCGCGCCTGGCGGGCATCGCGTTGCCGAGGCGCACCGGGAACTTCTTTCTGGATCACCACGGTTTCTTCTCGGCCCGGCCGTGGGCGGTGCTGAATCTGGTGAAGGGCCCGGTTGTCCCCGGCCTGCATCAGGCCCGGACGTGGAGAGTCCTCTCCGAAGACGAATGGGCGAATGCCGAAGCGTCGCTGCGCCGGCGGATCGGGGGGTACACCGAAAACGGCCCGCGCAACTTCGAGGTGATGGGGCGCACGATCGCACGCCTGCGGGATGCGGGCGGCTTCCAGGTCGTGCTGCTGGAGTCCGTGAGGAACCCGCGCGCCGACCGGATCATGCGGGACTCGCCGGAGTGCAGCAAGGCGCTCACGATGTACGAGAACGATGTGCGAACCCATGCGGAAACGTGGGGCGTGCCGTACCTGGACATCACCGCAGAAGCGGAACTCGCGCCCGGTGAATTCATCGACACAAGCCACATCTGGGATACGGACGCCGCGAAACGGTACACGCGGGTGCTCGCGGCGCACCTGGCGGCGTTCATGAAGAACCCGCAAACCGGAAGGGAGGGATGACGATGGGGTTTCCCCGTCTGCTGGGCATCACCTTGCAGGCCCTGGTGCTTGGCACGTTGCTGTTTCTAGCCGTCGCGCGACTCGTGGGGCTGGAGTCGGGCGCGCGCATCTTCCGGTATCAGGCGTTCTAGGCGATGATACAATCCGGCGCCTTCTGGCTTGCGGTGTTGGCATCGGCCATCGTGTTCTGGCTGCTGCCGCTTCGTTTCCGCACGGGATTTCTGGCGCTCGCCTCGATGGGATACCTGGCCACTCTGGCGCCGTTCAGCGTACTGGCCCTGGCTGGGTGGACGGCGGCCTTCTACTATCTGGCGCCGCGCGCCGCGGGCGGGGACGGCGCGAACAACCGGCTGTTGTCCGTTCTGATCCTGGCCATCCTCGGCTACCTGGCGTATTTCAAGTACATTCCGCCCCTTGTGGAAGCCATCTCGCCCGGCCCCACGGAGAAACAACTCATCATCCCGCTGGGCATCAGCTACTTCACGTTCAAGTTCATCCACTATGCGGTCGAAACGGCCCGGGGCAACATTCAGCACCGGTCGTTGCCGGATTTCTTCTGTTACACCTTCTTGTTTCCGACGTTTACGGCAGGTCCCATCGAGCGGTTCGACCATTTCATCGAGAACCGCGAGACCTCCTGGCAGGTGCAGTCGACGGTGGAGGGTCTCACGCGCATCATTCACGGGCTCGTGAAGAAACTCGTGATTGCCGAAATGCTTCTCAGGCCGCTGCTCCGGGATGTGACGCCGGCGTCGTTCGTGCTGCGGCTCGACCTGTTGCCCACCTGGAAGATCTGGGCCTACCTGGCCGTGATGTTTCTCATCTATTACATGGATTTCAGCGCGTACTCCGACATCGCGATCGGGATCAGCCGGCTCTACGGCATCCGGATCATGGAAAACTTCAATTTTCCCATTGTCGCCCCGAACATCAGCAACTTCTGGAAACGGTGGCACATGACGTTGTCGGGCTGGTGTCAAACGTACGTGTACATGCCGGTCATCGGGCTGACGCGCAACCCCTACCTCGCGACGGTCGCTTCGTTTCTGGTCATGGGATTGTGGCATTCCGGCACGCTCACGCGCGTGGGATGGGGCTTGTATCAGGCGGCCGGCGTCGCCGCGTACATGACGTGGACCCGGATTAAACGGGCCAAGCGGTGGCGTTTCATGGAGCGCGCACCCTGGCGCTATGCCAGCATCCCGATTACAATGATGTTTGTCGTGCCCAGCACGGCGTTTCTGATCATCGAATACCAGTTTCCCGTATACGCGGCGTTTCGGATCCTGGCGAGGCTCGTCTTTCTGCATCTGCCGGCGTGAGCGGAGAGGCTGCCGGGAACGCCGGGGCCGGCCACGAAACGCGGCGCCCGTACCAGCGGAGGTTGACAGGTCATGGTTCTGTATACCCTGTACGATCTGATCGAGAACAACCTTCCCGACCGTGCCGACAAGACCGCGCTGGTACTGGGGGACGCGGAGCTCACCTACGGGGAACTGGCGCGCCGGGCGGAGGCCCTCGCGGCCTGGCTGCACGAGCGCGGTATCCGGCGCGGGGACCGCGTGGCGGTCCATCTGCACAAGAGCATCGAAGAAGTCGTCGTGACGTTTGCCGTGGCGCGGCTCGGGGCGATCATCGTCAACGTGAGCTACCAGCGCAGCGTGCCGCAGCTGGAGCACATCCTGCACGACTGCCAGGTGAAGCTCCTTTTTACCGATCGCCGGCGGGCGATGCTGGCCGAAAAGGCGGGGGCGCTGCGAGCCATCGAGGCGCTTGTCGTGCTGGGCCGGCCGGACGGCCTCGCGAATGCGACGGGCTGGGATGACCTGCCCCGGAGCGGCGAGGCGCCCGCGAGCCGCCCGGTCGATGCGGATCTGGCCTCGCTTCACTACACCTCCGGCTCGACGGGCATGCCGAAGGGGGTCATGACGACCCACCTGAACCTGCTCGACGGGACCCACCGCGTGGCGGACTATCTGCACAATTGCGCGGAGGACCGCATTCTCGGGCTGGTGTCGCTGAGCGCGCCGTGGGGGCTGCTTCAGGTCACGACCATGTTTCTCCGGGGCGGCACGGTCGTGTTGCAGCCCGTGGCGATTCCGTCGGAGATTGTGGCGACGATCAACGCGAAGCAGGTGACGGGCATGGCGGCCTTCCCCGTCAGCTGGATCGAGATCGTGGCCTATCTCCAGCAGGAGCCCGCCCGGATGCCGTCGCTCCGGTACATCACCAGTTCCGGCGGGAAGATCCCTCTGCCGACGCTCGAAGCCCTGCCCCGGGTGCTGCCGGGGGTGGACATCTACCTGACGTACGGGCTCACGGAAGCGTTCCGCTCGACGGTGCTGCCCCCGGAACGGTTCCACGACAAGATGGGCTCGCTGGGGCGCCCCTGCCGTAATGTGGACGTATTCATCATCGAGCCCGTGAAGGGGGTTTGCGGTCCCGGCGAACAGGGCGAACTCGTTCACCGCGGCACGCTGGTGACCAAAGGCTACTGGGGCGATCCGGATACTACGGCCAAGAGCTTCCGGACCTGCGAGGCGCTTCGGCCGCTCATCGGCGACGAGATTGTCCATTACAGCGGCGACATCGTGCGCATTGACGACGAGGGCTTCCTGTGGTTTGTCGAGCGCGCCGATTCGGTTATCAAGTGCAGCGGGTACCGTGTGAGCCCGACCGAGGTGGAGGACATCGTACAGCGCAGCGGCCTGGCGAATCATGTCGTGGCCTTTGGGGTGGAAGACGACACGCTGGGGCAGGTGGTTCACATCGCCGTTTCCGCGGAGGGGCGCGCCGTGGATCTGGCCGGATTGACGCAGTACTGCCGTCAAAACATGCCCACGTTCATGGTTCCTCAGACGATCCATGTCTGGGAAGGCGCGATGCCCATCGCGGGTACGGGAAAGGTTGACCGGCGCGCCGTGATCGAGACGTGCCTGTTGAATGACCGGAAATGAAGCTGCCGGACGCGCCCGCGCGGATGCGTTCCGAGGGCGCGCCGGAAGGAACACCGGGGAAGGGAAGACGAATGGCGCTTGTCCGAAACGCTCTTATCGACTATATTCTCTCGACGTTTGGCCTTGAGGAAGGCGAACTGGACGACAACACCGTGTTGTTTTCCGACGGGCTTCTGGATTCCTTCTGCATGGTATCGCTGATTTCGTACGTGGAATCGGAGGCGGGGATCACCTTCCGCCCGACGGAGGTGAATCTGGACAATCTGGATTCGGTGGCGCGGATTCTGGCGTTTGTGGAACGCAAGTCCGGATAGCCGTGAGGCAGATTCGGAGCATGCCGCGGGGCGGCCGGCGTGCTCCCTGGAATTCGGCAGGCATGAACGAGGCGGGTCAACAAGGGGTGTGGCGGCGGCGTGCCGCGCGGGCGGTCACCGCGCTTCTTGCCGTGTACGCGATTGCCGTTGCGGTCAAGATCGCGGTCCAGATCGACCGGTTTCAGGTCAATTTCCAGCCCTATTATTACGCGGCGCTCGCCTTTAACCAGGGGCAGAACCCCTACGATTCCGAAGTCACGCATGCCCTTGCCGGAGGCCGGTTCGTTCTGCCGTATGCCTATCCGCCGCTGTCGCTGAACCTGCTGCGTCCGTTTGCGCTTGCCGGATATGAAACGTCGTACCGGTGTTTTCTGGCGCTGAAATGTGCGGCGCTCGTGCTCTGTCTCTGGCTGTGGCAGCGCAAGTTTCTGGGAAGGGGCGTCGACAACGTGTTCCTGTTCGTGTGCCTGATCGGGTTCAATTACGCGATCTACTGGGACATTCACGCGGGAAACATCTCTTTTCTTGCCCAAACGGTGCTGTGGCTCGGGCTGTACGCCTACGTCCGCGGCCGGCTGGGGTGGTTCATCGTGCTTACGGCAGGCGCCTCGATCTTCAAATATACGCCGGGATTCTTTCTCGTCCTGCTGTTGCTGGTGGAGGGGCGAAAGAAATGGGGGTGGTGCGCGGCGGGGGGCGCGGTCTTCGTGCTGCTTCATGGGGCCTCGTACGTGCTGTATCCCGAGCTGATGCCCGAGTTCCTGAAAAACATCGGCGAGATTCAGGGGCTGGTTCCCGTCGAGGCCGCCACGGTGGAGAATTTCGCGGGCGCTCCGGCCACGTGGCCGCTGATCAAGACGCTGATCACGAGACTGAGCGCGAAGCTCGCCATACCGGCGCCGAGCGCGCTGCCGGTGCTGGTGTTCGCGGGAGTTGCGCTGACGGTCTGCGGCATCACGTGGGTGACTGTGCGACGATATCCGTGTTCGGAGCCGGGGGAACGCAACCGGATGCTGGTCGTGTTCGCCTGCCTGGTCTACCTGCTCCTGACGCCGCGCCTCATGGTGGGCGAGTACGCGGTGGGGCTTTTGCCCGCGTATTACATCATCCGGCGGATGCGCTACGTGAACGCCTCCCTGCTGCTTGTGGCCCTGATGATCCCGGCGCCCATCACCGGCCGGTCCCCCGGCTTCAAATTCCTGATCGAGACCTGCACGAACTACTACCCGCTGCTGACCGTCTATGCGATCTGGGCGCTCGGCGTGTATGCCCACTGGACGATGCATTCTGATCCCTGCGATGGGCCGGGCCTCACCGGCCGGGCGCTCGAACGTCCCGAGGACGCTGCCCGTGGCTGCTCGGACCCCCACAGGGAATCTTCCGCGGGCCGGATGAGTCGAGTCTGAGGCGCAACGCACGCGAAACGTGGCGATCATCCGGCACAGGTGCTCACCATCCGGCTTGGATCGGATTGACGTTGTTGCAGCTCGCGGGAATGACGCGGTATCGTACTTCGGGTGAATGAAGCCGGGTCACGTGTTTCGGCGATTTGCACGCGGCCCGGTGAGGGGATCCGTTACGGCGGGTCTCTCTGATGGCGGTTTCAGCATGGCCTCAGGGGAGACTGCCGCGTCCGTCCGGGGAGCGAGACCATCCTTGAAAACACGCGTTCTTCTTGTCGGCAGCGAGACCCATACGGCCGGCGCGGCGGCAGCGGCGCGGCAGGCCGGTCTCGAGCCCATGGTGCATCCCGATGCGGGCCGCGGGCCGGACGCCCTGGCCGAAGCGGCCCGCGCGGCGGGCGTGGCAGGCATCTACAGCGCGGACGAAGCCCATGCGGAGCTGGTCGCGGCTGCCGCACACGCGCTGGGCTTGCCGTGTTTCTCGGCGCGGGCGGCCCGGCTGCTGCGCAACAAGGAGGCGCTGCGCGCCGTTCTCGCGAAGGACACGGAGCTGAACCCGCGCTACGGCGTCGCGGACACGCTGGCGGCGGCGTTGAGTGCGCTGGAACGGCTGGGCCTGCCCGCGGTGGTGAAGCCGGTGGACGGGTCGGGCGGGCGCGGCGCCCTGATTGTGCGCGATATGGACGATGCGTCGCTGGCGTTTGTCCGGGCTTCGCGCGCGGCATCCAATGGGCGGGTGGTGGTGGAGCCGTACCTGGCGGGGACGGAGTACCGGGTGGTCTGTCAGAGCGGGGAGGGCAGTTGGGCAATCCTCGCGGTGCTGAGCAATGTGCCTGCGGGGCGCGACCATCTGTTTGACCGGGCCGTCGTCGCGCCGGTGCGCGTGGCGGGTGCGCTGCGCACGAGATTGCGGGAACAGGTTCGCACGGCCATGCGTCTCGCGGGCGGGTTTCAGGGCGTCGTGGTGTTTGAATTCCTGGCTGTGGGCGAGGCCCTGCATCTGCTCGAGATAGCGCACATCAATGAGACGCCCGCGCTGGCGACAAGACTGTTTCCGGCCATCTGCGGCATCAACCTGCTTGAACTGGACGTGGCGTCAAGCGTCGGCCGCCCCTTTGAGACGAAACCGCGGTTTACGGCGTGCGGCGCCCTGTGGTGGTTGAAACCGCAGAGCGGGATCGTGGTTTCCGTTCACGGGATTGTGGAGGCTCGGGCGGTGCCGGGCGTGGCCGCCATCGAGGTCAGTGCGAAGGTGGGCACGGTGCTCGGCCATCAGGTGGACGCGCCCTCGCGCGACGCCGCCGGGTATGTGCTGGCGACCGCCCGCACGCCGCGCCGGGCCCTGGAAAAGGCTCAATACGCTTCCGAATACCTTCGGTTTGAGACGTCCGCCGCGCTCGAAACCTGAAATTGACGCGCAACGGCGTGCTTCCGCGGCGCGGTCACGGTCCAGTTCCGCCCCGTGCCCGCTATTTTCCGATGCAGAACGACGCGAAAATGCGCTCCAGGACGTCCTCGGCGGTGGTTTCCCCGGTAATCTCGCCCAGCGCGGCGAGGGCATCGCGCAGATCAATGCTGAGGAACTCGGGCGATGCACCAAAATCGGCCAGCAGGTGGGTGAGGGCCTGATGGGCCCGCCGCAGGCTGTCGCGCTGATGCACGCGGTTGAGGAGCACGTCGGACGGGTTCATCGTGACGCCGCCGAGCAGTTGCTTCGCGAGCGCGGCCTCGAGTTCGTGAAGACCGTTGCCGGATTGGGCCGACACAAGACAGGTCGCGGCAAAGCCGTCTCCCCAGCGGCCGAGGGCCGGAGCGGGGTTCAGATCGGTCTTGTTGACCACGAGAAACACCGGAACATCCAGGGCATGGAGGTCGGCTGCCAAGGCTTCGTCCTCGGGGGTGATGGGGTCTGTCGCTTCGACGACAAAGAGCACGGCATCGGCGGCGCTGAGGGCGGTGCGGGCGATGTCGACGCCGATGCGCTCGACCTCGTCGTCCGAATGACGCAGCCCGGCGGTGTCGCTCAGGCGGACCGGGATGCCCTGAATCGTGATGACTTCTTCGAGGAGATCGCGGGTGGTTCCGGGCCGGGCGGTCACGATGGCGCGGGCGTCGCGCAGCAGGGCGTTGAACAGGCTGGATTTGCCGACGTTGGGCCGTCCCGCGATGGTCACGGCCGCGCCCTCGCGGTAGAGACGGCCGGCGTCGGACGTCTGGAGGAGCGTGTCCATACGGGCGGCGATGGCGGTCAAGGTGGTCTGGAGTTCCGGGGTCACGAGTTCCGGCAGGTCTTCCTCGGGGAAGTCCACGGCGGCTTCGATCCGTGCGAGGGCCTGCAGGAGCGGTTCGCGCATGCCTGCGATGGCCTTGGACAGGGCGCCCGAGGCGGCGGCGTTGGCGGCGCGGAGTCCGGCCCGGGTGCGTGCGCGGATCCGGTCGATCACGGCCTCGGCCTGCACCAGATCGATGCGGCCGTTGAGAAACGCGCGCTGGGTGAATTCGCCGGGCTCGGCGAGGCGCGCGCCGTTCCTCAGGACGAGCTCGAGGATGGCCTGAAGCGGTCCCGCGCCGCCGTGGGCGTTGATCTCGACGACGTCTTCGCGGGTGTAGCTGTGGGGGGCGCGCATGACGTGCAGGAGCACCTCGTCGAGGGGCTCGCCGTCGTCAGCGCGGATTTCCCCGTGACAGACGCGCCTGCGCGCGGTGCGGATGTCGAGTCCCGACGATGAATGAAAAACAGCGGCCGCGATGCGAAGTGCATCGGGGCCGCTGAGTCGCACGATACCAATAGCGCCTTCACCGGGCGGGGTGGACACCGCCGCGATGGTGTCTTCAGGCGTTGTCCGCGTCACGGGGAGCGTCATCTTTGGTTTCCCCGGCGCCCGCTTTCTCGCCGTCCGCGGCGACGGAGGCCAGGGGCTTGGCGGGCCGGCGTTTGCGCACGGCGCCGCGGCGGCCGATTCTCCGGCGGGGCCGGAACCGTTTGCCGGCATCGGCCCCGGCCTCCTCGTCCTGATCGTCCTCGTCGTCTTCTTCGTCCGTGTCGTCGCTGCGGGTTTCGGGAACTTCCGGGGTCTCCGCAGCCGCGGGGGCTTCGTTCACCGGCGCCTTGCCGCGCGCAGGCTCTGCCCGGTCGCCGTAATCGTTGTCGCTGTCGGAGTCGTCGTCCAGCATGTCGTCGCCGTTCACGTCGAACGTGCCGGTGTCGGCGTCGAACTCCTCGTGATCATCGCGGTCGCCCTGATCATCGTCGGCATCGCCTTCGGTGACCGGGGCGATAATGACGCTGCGGAAGTTGGATTCGCCCACGCTGAAGGTGCGCACATCGGGGTCGTCATGGAGGGCGAGGTGAATGATGCGGCGTTCCTGCGGGCTGAGGGGTTTGACGCGCACGCGGCGTCCGGACGCCTTGGCGCGTTCGGCCAGGCGGAGGGCCATGTCTTCCAGCGTATCGCGCCGGCGGTCGAGGTAGCCTTCAACGTCGACCACGATGCGCTCGGTCTGCTGCCATTCGTCCTGGCGGTTGAAAATGCGGTTGATGAGGTATTGCATGGCCGTCAGGTTGCGGCCCTTGCGCCCGATCAGCAAAGCGGAATCCGGAGACTGCACCGAGAGCTTGAGCCCTCCCTGGGCAGCTTCGAGCGGCTGCACGCTGGACTCGATCCCCATGTTCTGGATGATCTCGTTGAGGAGCGCGGCGGCTTCGCAGCTGCGCGGGTCGGTGAGCACTTTGTCCGGCGGCCGGTCCTTGGGTTCGGGCCGTGGCCGCTCCTGGCGCGGGCGTTCTTCACGGGGCCGGTCCTCGCGGGGCCGGTCCGGGCGCGGGCGTTCTTGACGGGGCCGGTCGTTTCTCGGGCGGCCGTCGCGTTGCCGTTCGGGACGCCGGCCCTTCGGCTGCTCGGGCTTTCTGGGGGCCTCCGTGCGGTTCGCGGGCCGGTCCTGGCGGGCTGTTTGCGGCGCGGGCCGCTCGGAGCGTTCGGGGCGCTGGTCGCGCCGCGGGCCCTTGTCGCGCCGGTCGCGGTTCTGCCGGTCGGCGGGCCGCCCCTGCTGTTGCGGGCGGGGGCCGCGGTCACGGTCGCCGTCTCTCCGGTCGCCGCGTTTGGGACCGCGCCGGGCGTCGCGGGGAGCGCCGTGCCCGCGCTCCGTGCGGGCGGGGCGGCGTTCGAAGTCGATCCGGTTGCCGTCGGCTTCGATGGGGAACCCGCCTTCGCCGGGGACATCGGTGGACACGCGCACGGTGACGTCGCGCACGCCGATGCCGAGGAACCCGGGACTGCCCTCGTCGAGGATTTCGACGTGGGCTTCGTGGCGTTCGATGCCGAGCTCGCTGAGGGCCTTGTTGATCGCGTCTTCCCGTTTCCGGGCGCTGACTTCAATGGATCTCATGGAATGAACTTTCCTCCTCTACCTTTCGTCCGTTCGGGGCGCGTTTTTGGGTTCTTTTTCGGCGCCCATGAGACGGGTTGCGCGGCTCTTGCGCGCCGCGGCCTCGGCTTCTTTGGCGATGCGGCGCTTGCGTTCCTGCGCGGCCTTGTAGAAATGTTGGCGCTTACGCGGAGCCTTGAGCTTGTCTGGGGTCACGTCAACGTCTTTCTGCATGCGGGTGAAGGTCTGCTGCACGATGCCAAGCAGGGTGCTGACCAGGATGTAGAGGTTCAGGCCGGACGCGACGCGGTAGCAGACGACCGCGAAGAAGACCGGCATGATGGTCATCATGGTTTTCTGCTGGGGGTTGGCGGCGGCGCCGGGTTGTGGCAGCACCTTTTGGCTGACCACCATGGCAATGGCCATCAGAATCGGCAGCAGGTTGAAGTATTCGAGATGCTGGCCCACAAACGGCAGCGCGGTCAAAGCCGGGAGGTGAAAGAGATGGTCCGGCTGGGACAGATCGGTGATCCACAGCATGAACGGCGCGCCGCGCAGTTCGTACGCGCTCCACAGCATGCGATAGAGCGCGATGAATATGGGCATCTGGAGGAACAGCGGCAGGCAGCCACCCACGGGATTGACGCCGCGTTCCCGGTACATCTCCATCATGCGTTTGTTGAGCTCTTGCTGATCCTCCTTGTATTTTTCACGAAGTTTTTCTATTTCGGGGGCTAACTGCTGCATTTTCTTCATGCTCTTCATGCTCTTGACGGTCAGCGGCAGCATGGCGAGACGCACGAGCACGGTGAGCAGGATGATGGCGATGCCGTAGTTCGGGATCCAGGAATAGAAGAGGTTGAGCAGGCGCAGGAGCAACTTGGCGAACTTGTCCATGAAGGACCAGGTGTCGCTGAGGAAAAACCGCGGCGCGGTATCGAGCGTGGGCCACGCGGCGGCCAGGGATTCGAGCCTGCTGGGGCCGATATAGAGGCGGAACGCCTGCGCGTCGGCGGCGTTGGCGGCGATCTCCATGCGGGGGACGGCGATGCCGGCCGTGAGGTCGCCGGCGGCGCCCGTGTAGAACGCGCTCCCGGGCTGGGCGCCGGGCACGTCGCCGGGCAGGTGTTTCAACGCCACGATAAAATAGGCGCCCCTGACGGCGAGCCAGTCGGCGTTGGGCACCGTCCGGGGGGGATTGGCCGCTTTGAGTTTCCGGGTGTCCTGATAGTCGTTGTGGTTTTCGCTGCGGACGACGATGGTCTGGCCCACGCCCTTGGTCTTGTCGGGGGAGTCGACATCAGGGGCCCAGGCGAAGATGTACGCGGGGGTCTGGTCGAGGCCGAACCGGCGTCCGGCGCCTTCGCGGTTGTCGATGCGGACGCTGGCGTCGATCACAAACGGGGTCTCGGTGAGTGCGAAAGTCTTGGCGACGGCGACCGCCGGGGTGGCCAGGGTAAAGGTCACGGCATGGCCGGACGGGTCAATGCTGGCGTCAAACCGGCGGTAGTTGAGCGCATCGCCGAGCTCCTGCTGGGCGGGGAACCACAGACCGAGCGGATAGACCGCTTCGGTGTCGGGCTTGTCGGAATGCGGAACCAGTTCAACAACGTCGTTGGCCTCTTTGTCGAGAATGACTTCGGCGCGTTTCAGGCGGGCGCCGATCCGGGTGAAAACGAGGCGGAGCTGGTCGTTTTCGATGGTGATCTCGTCGTCGGGCAGAACGGACTCGGGCACGGGCGGCAACTGGGGCCAGCCGGAGGCGGCTTCGGCCCCGGAAGCCGGGGCGCTGGGGCCGGCATCCCGGTCCGGTTCGGCGGGTCCGGACGCGGTCTGGCCATCGGGCGGGCCGGGTTCAGGGCCGACGGCGGGGCGTTGCGTGAAGTAATTCAACCAGATGAAGATCAGCACGGTCATCAGGATGATGCCGAGCATCTGGTTCTTCATCAACCCCTTGTCTTGATTGTCATCCACCCTTTGTTCTCCCTGGCGAACCGTTGCTGGCGGCGCGCCGTGCCCTTTCCGGCACACAGGCCCGGGGGCTCCTGGGCAGGATGAGCCCGGCGTTCACGGGACTGGGTCGTATCCACCGCGACTGTAGGGATGGCATCGCGCGACACGCCATATGGCGTATCCGATGCCCCGTATGACGCCGTAGCGCTCCACCGCCTCGATGGCGTATTGGGAACAACTGGGCGTAAACCGGCAACTGGGTCCCAGGATGGCTGACAACAGAGGTGAAATGCCGTATTGGTAACCGCGGATGAGCACTACCAACACCTTAGCCACTCAGGAGGCCTCCCTTTCGGAGAAGCTGTCGTATCGCCTGTTCACACTCGGCGTAGTCGAGAGCTACCGCGGCGGGCCGTGCGACGAACACTATGTGCGCGTCTTCGGCTAGTTCTGCGCGGTGGGTTCGGTAAGTCTCGCGCACGTAGCGCTTGAGACGGTTTCGGACCACGGCCTTGCCAACTTTTCGCGATACGGCGATACCCAGTTTCCGCCCCTGCCCGTGCCGCCGGACCGCGTAGCAAATAAACGCGCGGCCCACCTGTTTTTCACCGTTCCGGTATACGTCGAGGTATTCGGATTGTCTGGTGAGCCGTTCCCGACTCGGGAACTTGTTTTGGCCCGGCACAACAGGCTCATCACCTTCACACTTTACGCGCTGAGCCGTTTCCGGCCTTTCTGCCGGCGACGGCGGATCACATTTCGCCCTCCTGCCGTGGCCATGCGCGCGCGAAATCCATGATTCCGTTTTCGCCTGATATTCGATGGTTGAAAAGTACGTTTCACTACTCTCTCCTCGGCGATACCCAGGGTTCTGCATGTGTAACTCATACCGCCGGAATGCGATATGGCCACCGTTCTCGCCGGTGTTCACGTGTAAGCAGTGGGCAAGTATAGTCTATTTGCCCGCCCGGAGTCAAATGCCATGCGCCCGCTCTGTCCCGGGCCCGTTTCCACCGGCGTTTCCTGTGCTGAATACCCGTCCAGCGCGCCGAAAATTCGCGCGGGCCGAAAGGCATGTGTTCGAGCTGCGGCTGGAGAAAACAGGCCCGCGCGTACCGGCGAGACCCGGGGGGGCGCCGGGTGTCAATAATGCGCAAAGTGAGATGCGGGTGGCCGAGGTGGACTGGGTGGACTGGGTGGACTGGGTGGACTGGGTGGACTGGGTGGACTGGGTGGACTGGGTGGACTGGGATCGCCGAGCTCCAGCTCGGCATTCGTGTTTCTTGTAGCGCAGGCGTCTCGCCCGCATTCTGGTCTCCTCGGGGGGATCCGGATGCAGGCAAGACGCTTGCGCTCCACCAGAAGGCTCCGCCCTTCTGATCTTCCACGCAGGCGCCCAACAATTCACGACGCGCTGTTCTGAGGGCGGATGCGCAATGCAGCTCCTGAACGACGCCGAACGTGTCGAATGTGCGCAGGACTTCGGCCGGCGGGATCATGTATTGTGTGGGGTACCCGCCGTGGCGCGTTGGCGTTCGGCGGACGAACCTGTAACCCGGAAGGAGAGGCAGATGAAGATCATCGTGGGCGCGGACGCATGGGGCGTCGAGTTGAAGGATACCGTGAAGCAGCATCTGGCGAAACACGGCCACGAGGTGACGGATATCGGAGGGACGCCCGGGAATGACCGGCCGTACTATGACGTCGCGAAAGAGGCGGCCCGCATGCTGCAGGCGGGCGCGGCCGAGCGGGCCGTGCTGGTGTGCGGCACCGGCATGGGCATGGCCATCGTCGCGAACAAGTTCAAAGGGGTCTATGCGAGCGTGATCGAAAGCGA